>JALYZZ010000507.1 GCA_030948675.1 Bacteroidota bacterium
AGCACCCAGTACGAATACGAATAATAGCTTCTTCATTTGATTTGTTTATTTTTTTGTTTGTGATTGTAGTTTAATACACTCAGCTTAGAAAGGTAACCCGGTAACAATAAAAAAAATTAAAAATTAAGGTAACCAATAAAAAAACTCTCCCAAAAGGGAGAGTGCATGTTAAAATATCAAGCGTATTAATATAATACAAATACAACAATACTTTCCTTAAAAATCAAAGTATTGCGTTGTAATTATTTTTTACCTTTTGATGAGTCAGCTACCATTTTAGCAGAAGAGTCAAGCATTGCTTTTTTTGCATCAGCAGATGAGTCGATCTTATCTTTCTTTGCTTCAGCAGAAGAATCGATCTTGTCTTTTGTAGCATCAACAGAAGAGTCTACTTTGCTTTCAGTTGAAGTACCGCTGTTACAAGCGACGAAAGAACCTAATGCTAATACAACTAATAATTTCTTCATTTTAACGGGTTTAATTGATTTTTTAATTAATAATCTACACTTTATATCAGTTTCGAAAGAAGGTAACCTACTACAAGCAGTATTTTTGAAAAAAGATTAAAAATTGCCAGGGTTACTTTAGCAATAATCTGGTATTAAATAACACATCTCTTGAAAACGGAATTCAACGAACAAGCATTACTGAAAGGATTGGCAAAAGATGATGCAAAGGCTATAGAAACAATATATAAGAATAATTTCAGCATGGTGCAGTCCTTTGTGTTGAACAACAACGGTACATATGATGACGCCAGAGATATTTTTCAGGAAGCAATGATTGTGCTGTATGAAAATGCAAAAACAGAGTCGTTTGTCTTGACATGTCAGATTAAAACGTATGTATACAGCATCTGCAGAAGACTTTGGCTTAAACGATTACAGCAACTTAATAGATATGTTTCGCAAGTGGAAAGTCTTGAAGAGACTGTGGCAGTAGAAGAAGATCTTGAATACCACGAGAAACGGAATGCGGATTTTGCAATAATGGAAAGAGCGCTGGGAAGCCTTGGAGAACCTTGTAAAAGTTTGCTTGAGGCCTACTACATGCAGAAGAAAGATATGACTAACATTGCCGCTTCTTTTGGATATACTAATGCCGACAATGCCAAAAACCAAAAGTATAAGTGCTTATTGAGATTGAAAAAATTATTTTTTTCGCAATATAATATAGGAGAATAAGTGATGGATGAAATTTTACTATTAGATACGGTTGAGCGCTACCTAAAAGGTGAGCTTAATGAGAGCGACCGGACTGCGTTTGAGCATTTGCGCAGCACGGTGCCGGAGGTTGACCAAATGGTTGTAGAACACAACATGTTTTTGCACCAGATAGAGTCTTTTGGTGAAAATCGAGCATACAGGCACCAGCTACATGAGCTACATCAGCATTTAGAAGAGTCAGGAGATATTTCTGATAGCGAAATTTCAAATGGAGGAAGGGTAGTTCAGTTATGGAGAAAATATAGAAAGGCGACCGGTATCGCTGCATCCATTGCCGGCGTTATTGCGCTTGTCATCAGTATATTGATTGCCTCTTTAACCCCTGCCAACAACAACCAGATAAAAGAGTTGAGCAGGCAGATGAGAATTTTAAACCACAGTTTAAATATACAAGGCAAACAGATCAATGAAATAAAATCGAAAGCTCCCGATGATGAAAGACCTATAAACGGAGGAACGAGTTTTTTAGTTGACGGAAAAGGATATCTTATTACCAATGCTCATGTTGTAAAGGGTTCTTCTACTATTATTGTTACCAATAACAAGGGTCAGGAGTTTAAAGCAAGAATCGTGTATTCAAATGCTGAAAAAGACCTCGCTTTTCTAAAAATTGAAGACGAAGATTACAATCCTCTTACCACTTTGCCTTACCGGATAAAAAGAAATGATATTGATTTAGGAGAACAAATATTTACGTTAGGGTTTCCAAGAGATGAAATTGTGTACAATGAAGGTTACCTGAGTGCCAAAACCGGATACAACGGCGATACGCTAACTTGCCAGATCGCGGTAAGTGCAAACCCGGGAAATAGCGGTGGACCGGTATTAAATAAAAATGGCGAAGTCATTGGTATTTTAAGTACAGCACAACAAAACGCCGAAGGAGTTGTGTTTGCAATAAAATCTAAAAACATTTACAGAGCGATTGATGAATTGCAAAATGAGGACACTGCTTTTGGAAAGATAAAAACACCTGCTGTTTCTAAATTAAAAGGGATGGATAGAGTGCAACAAATTAAACAGATACAGGATTGCGTATTTATGGTAAAAGGATTTACGAAATAAAATTATTCTGGTATAAACGAAAAAAAATCCTGCTACATCAGCAGGATTTTTTTTGTTTATACTATTTGTAGTGCTATCACCGATACCTTTAAAAGCTGGCAGTATTACAACAACTAATTGAATAAGTGAAAAAACTTAAGCGTATAAGTTATTTGGATATTCGCCTGACTGTACTAGTGCATCTATACTTTTTTGAACACCAGGTGCGTCCTCTTTATAAGTAACACCAAACCATTGGGCGTCTGTTGGAATTACTTTAATTACGCCTGCGCCAGATTTAATGTAGTTGTCTCCTACCAGAGGAATAAAAAATTCCGCTTTCGGTTTATTAATGTTTTCATCTAAAAATACCCCAAACTGCTTTTCAATAATAGGAAAGATGGCAGGTGAAAAACCAAAGAAATTCATACTGACCAGGCTGTTCTCACTTACCTCATGCAACCCCGTTTCATCTTCATATGTTATCTTCCCCTCTTCGTTGCGATAAATGCTAGTGCGCTCATTTATAGATACAAGATTATTTTGCGAGTCTGCTTCACACACTCCCCTGCTAACGCTGCCATTTTCACTTAAGGTTTTCTTCAATTGATACCCTATAATACATTGTGCTTTTTCGCTTACTTCAGACGTAAGAAAACCGTAAGCTTTTACAAAAGCATCTCTGCCATAAAAATCGTCAGCATTAATTACAGCAAAAGGCTCTTTCACTGTATCCTTACAACATAAAACAGCATGCGCTGTTCCCCATGGCTTTGTTCTTTCGGCTGGTACCTGCCGGTTACCTAAAAAAGATTGTAAACTTTGATAAACATACCCTGTTTCAATTCTTCCTTTCAGCTTTGGTTCAACAATGGCTTTAAAATTTTCAGCAAAATCTTCCCTAATGATAAAAACAACTTTTTTAAATCCGGCGAGCATGGCATCATAAATGGAATACTCCATAATAGTTTCGCCTGATGGACCAAAGGACTGGGTCTGTTTCATACTTCCATAGCGGCTTGCCATCCCTGCCGCTAAAATAACTAACGTTGGTTGCATATTAATTTTTTAAACTCTGCGAAACTAAATGATACTGCTTATGCAGCAAATAAAATTTCTTCATTTTTGCAAAAACGATACCAGTGGACTTAACGCTAATTAAAACTCAAACTATATACGCAGAATGGCTTACAGATAAACAACTTTCTCTAGATGTTTTAAGACTCGATGAAGTGGATAATGTAGTAAGCGGGAATAAATGGTTTAAGCTAAAATACTATCTGCATGAAGCACGAGTTGGTAGGTTTTCTACTGTTGCCAGTTTTGGCGGAGCGTGGTCTAATCATATTGTAGCCATAGCATACGCAGCAAGGTCTGCTGGATTAAAAAGTATAGGGGTTATTCGGGGGGAAAAACCAGCAGCAGTATCATATACGCTGGCAATGGCGATGGAATATGGAATGGATTTGCATTTTGTTACAAGAGAGCAATATCGAAGAAAAGAAGAAATACAACAGCGTTTACCAAATGAGAGTGTGTATTGGATTGATGAAGGCGGCTATGGTGCTGCGGGAGTAAAAGGTGCGTCTGAAATTTTGAAAACAATAGATGTGTTGCCGTACAATTACATCATCGCTGCTGTTGGCACAGGCACGATGCTGGCAGGATTAATCGTAGCAAGCGCCGCATCTCAAACAATTGTTGGAATTAGTTCGATGAAGGGAAATTATTCGTTGGAACAAAGAGTCAGGGCGTTAATTGGAGTACAACATGAAAGCAAAATATTTGATATAAAACATGAGTATCATTTTGGTGGATATGGTAGACATCCACCCGATCTCATCACTTTTATTAACGACACCTATCATCGACATCACTTGCCTCTTGATATTATTTACACAGGGAAAACTTTTTTCGCAATAAAAGATATGGCGCAAAAAAACCTCTTTAAACCAGGATCCCGCATCTTGATGATTCATAGCGGAGGACTGCAAGGCAATAAGAGTTTGCCCGATAAACTCTTAGCATTTTAATTATTGTTCACCCATTATCTTTGCCGCCATAATTGAAATAAAGTTGAAAAAAATCATTAGCCTGGTAATTGTAATGTTTGTGGCAGGCAGGCTGTTAAGCCAGGATACTCTTCCAAAATTTACACTGGTTGAAAGAGGAAACAGAGTAACAATTAGCTGGGTAAATGCATATCAACATGTGGTACAATTAAATGTTCAAAGGTCTTACGACAGTTTAAAAAATTTTTCTACCGTTTACTCTGCTCCTTCTCCTGAACTTCCTCAAAATGGATACACTGAATTGAAGCCAGCTACAAACCATATTTTTTACCGAATTTTTTACGTAATTGAAGGTGGTAGTTATTTCTTTTCTAAAGCTAAACGGGCGAGCGCAACAGAGGGGGTTGTACCTGCACCTACAGATACTAAAGATATTTCAGTAACAAGAGACCTTACAAATGGTGCATTTAATAATGTAATTCCGGGTGATAAAAGAGTTGTAACGATTAAAATTAAGGACACTGTTTTTAGAATGTTGTCGGTAAACTCGTTCCGGTATTTTAGAGACAGTATTGTGCGGCAGACGAAAGATACTATTTATAAGATAAATGATTCGGTTATTGGATTGAGCCAGGTCGTTAAGATAGAGCTTTACAAAGCTTCTGCATATGTTTACATCAATAAAGATGGGTTCATCAACATTGTCGTTCCATTAGTTAATGAGAAGAAATATCATCTCAAGTTTTTCGAGTCGGATGGATCTCCACTTTTTGAAATTGCAAATGTAAAAGACTCGCCTTTAATCCTGGATAAAGCAAATTTTGTTCACTCCGGCTGGTTTCAATTTGAACTTTATGAAGACAACAAATTGAAGGACAAGAACAGGTTGTATGTACCCAAGGATTTTTAGGAGAAGCTGCTAGGTTTTAGCCTCAAGCTGTAAGCTTTCTTGTTGCAGGTTTTTCCGGCTTAGTATCGCTAATTGTTATGATAAGGTTGATAGCCAAGCTGATAACAACTCGTTCCGTACCAAGTGCTTGCAGTTTTGTCCTTAACCTTTGCTTCCAAAAGCTAGCAGCTCGCCGCTAATGGCTGGCAGCTCCTGTCTCCACCTCAAACACCTTTTCAAAATTTGATCTTACTTTTTGTTTCACCTCTTCCATAGGTACCGTGTATCCTAGTTCTTTCTGTAGCGA
>JALYZZ010000567.1 GCA_030948675.1 Bacteroidota bacterium
CATTAATGCTACGTATTCGTTTTTAAAAATCTCAAGATTGATCCCTTTAAGCACCGGAATAGCCTGGTTGCCCATAAAGTAACTTTTCCTAATATCGTTCAGTTGTATAATAGATCTCATAAAGTAACAATTTTCCAAAAACGGGCCTAGGTCTTTGAAGGAAATGCAACTAAGCTGCTAAAATTTTAGTTGTTGTACAAGTGTGCGACGCAACGAGGTTTGGTAGATGGCCTTCTGCCGGCTGCCAAAATTGCCTATTCTTCCCCTTCTTTACCTGATTGCTTACATTACTGATGAACGTCACTTCCTAATTACTTTAGGAACTTTGAAAAATTTATCGTCTTTTAAAGGTGCGTTCAGCAGTCCTTCTTCTCTTGTTATAGAACCTTTTACTTCATCTTCTCTTAATACATTCACTTCATCGCTCATAAATAACAACGGCTCTACCCCGGTCGTATCTAATTCATTTAATTTTTCGATAAAAGAAATCATCTTCTGCAAATCACTTTTTATTCCCTCCTTTTCCTCGGGCTTAAAAGTTAACCTCGCCAGTGTGGCAAGCTGATCTACCAGTTCATCATTTACGTTCATAAGTCGCAATTAAGGCAATTATCAAACAAAAATAACTATTAAGGGCAAGTATCGCCACATTATAAAAAGGCACACGTGTTTTGGTGGCGGCAAGATTGATCAGGTGTACCGGTTTAAATTTCCGCAAAAACGCCTGACTTTCCGGCAATGTTAAAGATATCTCATTCTGATTTTTTTTCCCATAATGGCAATGATAAACAATACCTTAAATATTTTTTCGTTTTAATGGATATATGAAAAACCAAAAGACCTTTAAGGTTTTTATCGTAGAGGATGATCTATGGTATAGCTCCATGCTGGAGTATTACCTGTCGTTGAATCCAGACTATTTCATCCAAAAATTCGATACAGCCAAATCCTTTTTATCCAGACTGCACGAGAAGCCCGATGTAGTAACGCTCGATTATTCTTTACCGGATATGAACGGGGATAAACTTTTAAAACAAATTAAAGAAACAAGTCCTGACACTAAAGTTATTATCATTAGCGGACAAGAGAATGTAAAGGTTGCACTTGACCTGCTAAAAAAAGGAGCCAACGATTATATTGTAAAAGATGAAGATGCTAAGGACAAATTATGGAATACCATCATCAATCTGCGGGAAAACATACAACTGAAGCAGGAAATAGAAACCCTGAAAGAGGAAGTAACAAGGAAGTATGATTTTAGCAACGGCATTATTGGTAATAGCCCGGTGATACAAAGGGTTTTTAGCATGATGGAAAAAGCGGCGCGAACAAATATAACCGTGTCTGTAACAGGCGAAACGGGCACAGGTAAAGAATTAGTGGCTAAATCGATCCATTATAACTCACCGCGAAAAAATCTTCCCTTTGTTGCGGTAAACCTTGCTGCAATACCCCGCGACTTGTTGGAAAGTGAGCTGTTTGGTCACGAAAAAGGTGCCTTTACCGGAGCCATTGCGCGGCGCATAGGAAAGTTTGAAGAAGCCTCTAAAGGAACACTTTTTCTGGATGAGATTGGTGAAATGGATATAAGCATGCAAGCCAAATTACTAAGGGCACTGCAGGAAAAAGAAATTGTAAGAGTAGGCAGCAATGAAGTAGTAAAAATAGATGTTCGCATTATTGTGGCTACTCACCGAAACCTGCTGGAGATGGTAAAAAGCGCAACGTTTAGAGAAGACTTGTACTACCGCATTTTAGGGTTACCCATTCACCTTCCGGCACTGCGCGAAAGAGAGAATGACGTGTTGATTATTGCCAAGTATTTTATGGATAACTTCTGTAAAGAAAATAATTTACCGAAGAAAAACCTATCAACAGAGGCGAAGAAAAAACTAATGGGGCATGCGTTTCCGGGCAACGTAAGAGAGTTAAAATCGGTGATAGATCTGGCGTGTGTAATGGCAGAAGAAAAGGAAATTGAAGGCGAACACCTCAATGTAATATCGCAAAATATGATGAGCGATTTTATGTTGAAAGAAATAACACTTAAAGAATTTACTATAAAATTTATACAGTTCTACCTGGATAAATATAATTATGATGTTTTAAAAGTGGCAAGAAAACTAGATGTCGGCAAATCAACAATATACCGTATGATTCAAAACAAAGAAGTATTTGTGAATAAGAAATATTCTTTTGAAGCAAGCTTTATGAACTAAGTGCAACAGCAAAAATGATAAAAACTTATTCAACGATCAATCATCAGCCACCGCCTTTTTTCGGAAAGCTAAAAGTTTTATTAGCAGAAGACAATGAAGTAAATCAATTGCTTGCAAAAGGCATACTGCGGTACTGGGGAATGGAAACAAAAGTGGCTGCAACAGGAAATGAAGTGCTCGAATTTTTGAACCACGAGGACTTTGACCTGGTGCTAATGGATATTCAAATGCCTGAAAAAAGCGGGATTGAGGCAGCAAGCGAAATAAGAAATCTGTCAGATCTCAGAAAGAAAGATATTCCAATTATTGCACTTACTGCAAATGCGCTTAAGGGAGAAGAAAAAAAATATATGGCTGCAGGCATGGATGATTACCTCACGAAGCCTTTTAAAGAAGGTGATTTGTATGAAGTAATTGAAAGAGTGTTTCGCAGAGATGGCACATTCGGACGAAAAATATTATATAAAATGCAAGAAAGTCAAACAGATACAGAAATGGAGGTTGTCGAAAATTTATACGATCTAAAACAACTGGAAGAAATAGCTGCCGGTAATTCAGATTTTCTTATTGCCCTGGCAAAAATTTATCTCGACACTATTCCCGCAGCTAGCGCGGAAATGGTAGAGGCGACAAAATGTGGCGAGTGGGACAAGGCCTCTAAACTTGCACACAAGCTAAAGTCTACTATCGATAGCCTTAACATTCACCTTATTGCAAAAGACATACGGTCTATTGAGATTGACGCAAAGCACAAAGTAAACACAGAAGTGCTAAAAAGGCTGGCCGTTAAAGTCGACACAGTTATTAAAAAAGTAGCTGGCCAGTTGCAGGTGGATTTTGGCCTGTAAGAAGAAAGTCGCCAGCTTTTTCAGGAATTTCTCGCCGTGTGTCGCCGTTTCATCATTACCCTGACTGCTTTCTTGCAGTCTTTTTTTGTTTAGCCTCATCTTGGGCGGATGGGTTCCAGCTTTTGCAAATGCAGGTATACTATCTATTAAAATAGAAAATTGCTTGTCATTAACAGACCCTCCTTCCGCTACGTCGTTTTAAAGTGTTGTGTACCCGCACAGGTCTCATAATAGACTACTGCCTGCCGATCGCCGTAAACAATTGACAACTCGCCGTTAATGGCGGCTTCTACATGGAATGATTTTTTTCGTAAGTCTATAGAAGTCAAATTCACGCAATCATGAAACTTATAAAAAAAGGAACGGCGGCACTACAGCTTGCCGCCTCTTTCATTGTTTATAGTTGCGGGCCAAATGATAATAGGGGATCAATGGATCAAAACAACAGCAAGGGTGAAGGCGCTATAGACAGCAGCAGATTAACACATTTCGATACGTCTTCTCTGACAACAGGCAATGACTCTAATAAATTAAAGTAGGTGAATGTTCAAAAAAATCTACAGTTTGCGACCGCCATCTAATTTGATGATTTAATAATAAATTTAAAATTTACAACATGAATACTAACTCGGAGACAGGTGCAAAGCTATCAGTCAATGTAGGAAAAGTGGAACGAATAGCTTCAATAGCAGGAGGCGCGCTGTTAATATACCAGGCATTTAAAACAGACAAGCCTGGGTGGCAACTTCCGGCGGCTGTTGCTGGCTTATATCTATTCTCGCGCGGAGCCACAGGTCACGACGTACTATACAGTCTTGGAGGCAAACAAAAGCTGCCCGATACCGTTAAGAATATAAACATCATTACCAAAGTTGCTGTAAACCGCCCGCGCATGGAGGTATATAATTTTTGGAGAAAGCTAAGTAATCTACCTCTGTTTATGGAGCATCTTAAGGAAGTGGAAGTGCTCGATAACAAGTGCTCGCACTGGGTGGCCAAAGTACCTGCTCACCTGGGGAAAATAGAATGGGATGCAGAAATTGTAAAAGAAATAGAAGGCGAACTATTAGGTTGGAATTCTTTGCCAGGCGCATCGATACAAAATGCCGGCAAAGTTGAGTTTAGAGACATCGCAGGCTATGGTACCGAATTGAATGTCGTTATTACTTACCGTGCTCCTTTTGGAGATGTAGGAGAAGGCATTGCATCATGGATCAACCCAATGGTTAAAAAGATGATAATAAAAGACGTGAAAGGCTTTAAACGATACATAGAGGCAGGAGATATAGCAACAATAGAAAAGAAGTAAGAAACAAAGAAAAGGGAAAATAAAACATGGACAACAATAACAAGTTGTCCTGTTTTGTTTTTGACGCAAGCGCATTTGAAAGCAGCCAATTGCCGTAGCATAGATAAAAAAGCTAAAAAAGGTTTGCTAACAACGGGTGCAATAGTAGCTGGTGTGTTTTTTTACTTCTTAACGTGGACAATATTTTCTGCTTATTTACAACCTTTGACAACAATCGTCGCCCATATTCGATTTTTCATATAAGTATGAAAGCTGAGTTTTGGTGCCACATTGATTACACAAGTACAAAATGCATTTAAACCAACATACACACGAATATCAAAGCCTGTATTTAAAGGACTATGCGCATTTCGTCTATGAGAACAAACTCGAAGATTTTGTTTCAGCTTATTTGATGAAGATTCATTCTTTTAATATTCCTTTATTAACCTTTTTTGCTCACCTGCCCCAACAACAGCTTTTGGCATCTGCAAGGGAGGGTATTGTTAAGCTATTGAAAGGCATTGAAGGTGAAAAAGCTATAGACG
>JALYZZ010000580.1 GCA_030948675.1 Bacteroidota bacterium
GCTTCAGATATGTTCAGGGTGATAATACCATTATCATGACCTGTCAATATTTTCTTTTCTCCATTTGTCTCGTCATCGGCCAAAAAATCAAACAAAAGCCCTTTTGCCGGGTCTACAATTTTACTAATTAATGGAAGCTGCATACGCAGCAGTTGGTATACCAGGCGGTGTTTTCCGTTTTCAATTACATTCCACCGCTGCCGGTACGCCGGGTTGCTGAGGTTAGGAATAGTTCTGTTAAAAGTGCATGCTATGCAAAATTGCGTTGCATGCTTATCCGGCACCATCCAGTTGCAAACATTGTATTCATGATTTTTGCAATAGCGGTAAATCGTCACCTCGTCCCTGTTGTGTATGCGATACGTATGGTCGCCTTTTTTTACAACTGGTATTAAGGTCAACTCTTCTGCAATAAATCCCAGGGGTAGTCCGCACTGCTCGCAATGGCTGTTTTCGAAATAAAGAAGCTGACCGCAGTTTGTGCAATTGAAAAGTCTCATGAGTGCTGCTTGATGAATTTGTAGAAAGGTTGGGTAAACAAACAGCGAAAAGAGCAAAGACGTTGCCACGACACCAAGAATGAAGTAAAGAAAGCAACTAAGCATGGCTTAAATATGATTTTTAGCTGGAGCAAAAGCAACGGCACCAGTCAAAATAATGTTGATTATTAGATTATGATAAGGTGTGAAAAAATAAAAGATAGCAGCTCGTATTACCATTCATATAATTTAGATACATTCAATTTTCCTTACACCTACATTTGAACTAACCAAAACAACTGGCGTACATGCACCTTCTACAACTTCAGAATCTTAAAAAGTATTACGCCACGCAAAAGGCGGTAGACGATATTAGTTTTACAATAGAGCAGGGCAGTATTTTTGGTTTACTTGGTCCTAATGGTGCCGGTAAAACCACACTGCTAAGAATGATCACCGGCATTTTTTATCCCGACGAGGGGGAGATCATTTTTAATAATAAAAAGTATGATCCGCTCAACGATACCCTTTTTATCGGTTATATGCCTGAGGAAAGGGGCCTTTATAAAAAGATGAAAATAGGAGAGCAGGCCTTATATCTGGCACGGCTAAAAGGCCTTACCAAAAGTGAGGCAATGGAGAAAATAAAATACTGGTTTACGCGGTTGGGCATGGAAAGCTGGTGGAACAAAAAAGTAGAAGATTTAAGCAAGGGAATGAGTCAGAAGTTGCAGTTTGTAACTACTGTATTACACGAACCAAGGCTAATAATTTTAGATGAACCTTTTAGCGGCCTCGACCCGGTAAATGCCAATTTGATTAAAGATGAAATTTTTGAGCTGGCAAGAAAGGGAAGCACCATTATTTTTAGCACACACAGAATGGAACAGGTAGAAGAAATCTGCGATCACATTGTGCTGGTGAACCAGGGGAAGAAAATACTGGACGGCACCGTACAGGGAATTAAGCAGCAGTTTAAAGAAAACATCTTTCGTGTGCAGCTATCAAATGTTCCTGCAAACATCAACAGCGAATCGTTCAACCTGGTTACACAACTGGATGGCGAACTAACAGTAAAAATAAACGACGGTAGCAGCAGCAACGATGTGTTGAGGTATTTTATAAACGAAAATGCCTCAGTAGAAGCCTTCAACGAAATTCTTCCATCGCTCAATGAGGTGTTTATCCGACAGGTGGAAGGAACAAAAATGACCCGTCAATTTCAAAAGGTCACTGCATAACCGTAATCTCTCAATGTCAATTTCAACCAAAGCATGAACAAAATACTATTAGTAATACAACGCGAATATTTGGTAAGGGTTAGAAACCGCACTTTTATACTTTCAACCATTCTTACACCTTTATTGTTTGCAGGTCTAATAACTACCGTTACCTATATTTCTGTAAAAAATCTTGATAAAGAAAAAATTGCTGTCATCGACAACACTGGTGCGCTTGCAGGCAATCTTGAAAATACAAAAGCGCTGTCGTTTGAGTTTCCAAAAGGAGTAGACAGTACCAATTATATAGCCAAAGGATATACC
>JALYZZ010000635.1 GCA_030948675.1 Bacteroidota bacterium
GTGCTGTACGCTTTTACAAAATTTCTTGTAAGAACAGGTTTATTAATTTTTTTTAGAAAAATCGTTTTTGAGAACAAACGGTTGCTAGACCAGCGTGGTCCTTTATTACTTGCGTGCAACCACCCAAATTCTTTTTTGGATGCATTGATTATAGGGTCTTATTTTCGACAACCCGTCCATTTTTTAGCAAGAGGAGATGCATTTAAAAAGCCTTTCGCAAAAAAAATACTGACTGCTTTAAAAGTCATTCCAATTTACAGGTTGAATGAAGGAAAAGAATACCTCGCTTTAAACGATGTTACGTTTGAAAGATGTTCGCAAATACTGGTAAACGGCGGAATTGTACTGATTTTTTCGGAAGGTCTTTGTATTAATCAATGGAGATTGAGGCCTTTGAAGAAAGGGACAGCACGCATTGCACTAAATACCTGGAAGTACCAGAAACCACCCGAATCTTTTCGCATACTACCCGTTTCTTTAAATTACAGCTCTTTTAGTCGTTTTCGAAAAAATGTGGTTATACACCTTGGCCAGGAAATAAAGTTTAGCGAAGTTCTTAAAGGAACAAGCGAGGGCGAACAAATTATTGATTTGAACAAATTAATATATGCACGTCTTAGTAGTGGGCTACTCTTAACAGAAGAAGATGCGGCTACAGTACCGTTTTTACTCTCTAACTTATCCTTGTTAGCTAAACAAAAAGAAGGTGTAATAAATGTTTTGAAAGAAAAACAAGCAATGCTTCGTCAGGGTAAAGAAAAAAATTTCGATAAACTAACCGGAAGTAAAAAAATAGCGGTAAGCAGGCTTTCCTTACTGATGTGTCTTTTTTTAACCGTTACACTATGTATTCCTGCCGTTGTTGGTTTACTGCTGCACTTACCACTGTACTTGCCTTTAAATAATTTTATACTAAAAAAAACGAGTGGAACTGTTTTCTATCATTCGGCTTTATTTGGCGCTTTAATCATCTTTTATCCTTTGTATGTTTTGCTTATTTCGATCGCTCTTGTTATCGTTGAGGGCAGGTTTGTCTTTCTTTCCGTCATCTTAATAATGCCTTTTTTAGCCAAAATATTTCTATTGTGGAAGGATTGCCTGGAAGTTGCCCGAAGAACTTAGCATTTCTTCATTACCAATAGATACTGCTGTTACGGTCATTGTCATAGGCGCTTGTAGCATTGCAGAAGTCAGGTGTATCATTAACAAAGAGGTTAGTTTCATTGCCGAAGGCATTTGTATCATTGTCGAAGGCGCTTGCAGCATTGCAGAAGTCACTTGTATCATTGCCAAAGGCGTTAGTCTCATTGCCGGGGGCGTTTGTATCATTGCCGCAAGCACTTGCATCATTGCCTAAGGCGCTTGAAGCATTGCAAAAGTGATTTGTATCATTGACAAATGTGTTTTGTATCATTGCAAAAGACGTCTGTTCGCTTAATTGTACGGTTTGTTTCATCGCCGGTATTATACGACCGTCTTGCAAACAAACTGCTATGCAAGAGTAGTCGCACACCTACAAGAAATGACCCAAAAAGCAATACACATTGGTTATTAACCCGATAAATAAACTTAATGACGCTTTACGAAAAACTGCCGCAGGCCGTCAGCGAAGACTTGACTATCCTAAGGTGCCTGGTGCGATTAGAAAAATGTTTAATGGGAATTGAATAGAATGGCTGCCATGTTTGTTGAAGCCCATCCGGCTTTACAACTTTTTAAAAAAATACCTCAGTACAAGTATATTTGTTGCTACTTAATTTTATTGAGGGCTAACATCCCTATCATCCAATCCGGCAATGGACCTTCGCTTTTGCGCGATTTTAAATTAAGGCTAAGATTTAATTTTTTAAGTATTGGCACTTTATGCGTTTCCACTAGTTCTATCAAAGTTCCATCAGGGTCTTCTACATAGCAAAATCTGCCTGCAGAAGAGCCCATCGAAAACGAATTTGCGCTATCAACACTAAAGTGATATCCGGCTTTGGCTGATTTTTCTTTCAACAAATCCATGCTTAACACATCAAAACAAAGATGAATAAAGCCGCAGTCGCCCCAGTACCTGTCCTGGTAAATCTTCTTTGGTGTAAAATCTACCGCTTCTACTAATTCTATTTGCACGCTGCCCAGCAGCTTACTAAATGCACCTTTATTAGCTACTTGTTTTTTTAAAAGAACCCTTTTAAACTGCTGTCCCTGCTGTTCGGGAACAGGGAGGTCTATTGCCGGCGCCGTTCCACTGTAGATCACTTCATCTATTCCTAACACATCTTTATAGAATGCCAGCGCTTTTGTTATATCCGACACGCCAATTACCGCACCTGCAACGCCGCCGCAGATCGCCTTACCAGACTTAAACCAATCATCGCCTTCTACAATATTAAAATAATTGCCATAGGGGTCAGTGATCCAAAAATGCTGTCTGTCATCCGGACTTTCATATAAATCAGATACAGTGATTGAAGTCATTTGTTTAAAGTGACCATAAGCAGCCGTTAGGTCAGAGGTTTTTATCTTGGTGGCGATAATGCCTAAGTCAC
>JALYZZ010000652.1 GCA_030948675.1 Bacteroidota bacterium
TAATGATTTTATCATCTGTTTGAATCACAGCCGCATTGTTTTGAGTATAATCAGCGTTCGTGAAAGTTGTTCTCTTACCGTTTGTACCAAAAGAAGAGTCTAAGTTGCCATTTGGCAAATACCGGCAAAGTGAAAAATTTGTATAACCGAATGCATCATTAGTATAACCTGCCGCGACTATTTTACCATCGGACTGAAGACTTATTGAATTACAAATATCTTGAGTATTTTGAAAATCCGTTATCGTTCTTCCATTGTTGCCAAAAGTCGAATCAATACTTCCGTTAATGTTAACTCTTACTAAACAAAAATCTTTTGTATTAGAACTTCCTACCGTGTATCCTCCAAGAATTATTTTACCGTCAAATTGAATAGTCATCGAATTTAAATTATCTCCCCTTCGTGCAAAATCAATAAGAAGTTTTCCATTATTTCCAAATGAAGAGTCTAAATCGCCATTAATTTTCAACTTTATCAAGGCGAAATCTTCGGCAGTTACGTTCGGAGCTGCTATAGCTGTTCCTGCAATTAATATTTTCCCGTCTGGCAATATTGATATCGCTTTTCCAAAATTCTCACCGTACCCGTAATTAATTATTACTTTTCCATTTGTTCCAAAAGTGTTGTCTAACACTCCATCCACATTATACCGAGTCACGGCAATAACATGGGGGATAGCATTTATGGTATTATCAGCATACCCTGTAGCAATAATTTTTTGGTCAGACTGCATAGCTACCGCACTGCAAATATCATCGGAGTTGAAAAAATCTGTAGTCACCTTTCCATTGATACCAAACGAAGAATCAAGCAAGCCATTTGTACGGTAACGGGTTAAACCAAAATCATAACGTTGATTGCCCGATCCTACATTTACTCGTCCTCCGACAACCAATTTTTCATCTGTTTGAATAGCGACTGAATATGCATAATCGGAAGAGGACGTTAAAGTTGTGGCTACCTTCCCCCCGCTTCCAAATGATACGTCTAAACTTCCGGCTTGTCCAAAACATTTTCCTCCTAAAATTGCCATGAAATACAAAAAAATTGCTCCTTTCTTGTCTAATCTTAAATTAATATCCTGCATATGGTTTTTCAATTTTGTTTTTTATCAGTATAAATATTTTACTCCTCAACTCACCTGTTTTCAACGTCTGCGTCTTTTACTAATGTGACACGCGCGACGCTAAAATACTTGTATTCTTCCCAGCATTTAATAAATTGTTTTTCTCATTTTCTAGCCGCTGCAATGCGCGACTTTAGAGTGTCATGCTATAACCAAACTATCAGGATAACGGAAAAATGCACTTTTTCTGTACTTATTTCAACTAAAAATGTTTGAAAGAAAATTTATCTATAGAGATTTTTTTGAAAGCAGAAGCTATTTATACAAAGCTCTGGATTATAAGTGAGCATGCTTACACCTATCGGATCGAACAATTAAACTTCATTTTCGTACCTACCTTTCATTGTCCTTATCCTTTTAAATCCAACCTATTAATCCGTTCTATTTCGCATTTCATTCATACTTTTCCGGTTAATATCAATCATTAAGCATGAAATTATTAGGCTTCCTGGCTCTTTTTGTTATTTCAACTGCATCGTTTTCTCAATCAACTACAAAAGCTAACTACCAGTTAGCGTCCCGGTTTTCGCCCAAGAAATTAGACCGTATGGTTTTCTCTACTTCGGTTGATCCACATTGGCTGAAGAAAAGCGATCGGTTTTGGTATGTTTTTGAAACTCCCCAGGGAAAAAACTGGTATATTGTTGACCCGGCAAAGGCACAAAAGCGAGTTATGTTTGATAATGCAAAGCTGGCTGCAGAACTAACCAAAATCGTAAAAGACCCTTTTGATGCGCAACATCTTTTAATAGACAGTATGCGTTTTGTAAAAGACGAAAACTGGATTCAATTTGAAGTAAAAAGCTCTCAGGAAGTGGAGCGAAAAGATACCACTGTAAAAAAAGGAACGCCGCCCGCAAAAGAAAAAAAGGTATTCTATTTTGAATACAACCTCGATACCCAGCAACTGGTAGAACTATCCGATTTCAAAAAACCAAAGAGAAATCCTAAATGGGCTTCTGTCTCTCCCGATGGCCAAACCATTGTTTTTGCGAAGAACTTCAATTTGTATTGGATGGATAAAGCCAACTACGAAAAGGCCTTACAAAAGGAAGATGACAGTACCATCGTGGAGCATAAACTGACAACAAACGGTGTAGAGAATTTCGAGTACGGTTCTTCAGAGAATGAGACGAATGTAGACAAAGAGAAGAACAAGGATAAGCGCAAGACAGCACGCATTCTATGGTCGCCCGACTCGAAACATGTTGCAATGACACATACCGACATGCGGGCTGTAAAAGATCTTTGGGTTATAAATAGTATCGCTATTCCGCGCCCAACGCTGGAGACATACAAGTATCACATGCCGGGCGAAAAGGAATCACCGGTTGAATATGTTTTGCTGTTTGACATGATGGCAAAGACCAATAAAGAGCTGGATGTAAAACAGTTTAAAGACCAGGACGTGAGCCTGGGAAGTGCACCATCGCTGCAAAAAACAAGGGATGACGATTATCGTCCTGCAGTATGGCTAGGTACCAATGATAAATTCTATTTTACCCGTACAAGCCGGGATTTAAAAAGGATAGATGTATGCGCTGTTGACATCAACACCGGCAAAGCAGACCCCTTAATAGAGGAGAGGATGAACACCTACGTTGAGATGCGCAGGTTGGGCTTGGTCAATGGCGGCAACGAGCTGGTCGAATGGAGCGAAAGAGATGGCTGGGGACATTTTTACCTATATGATGGAAGTGGCAAGTTGAAAAACCAAATCACTTCGGGCGCATATCACTGCGAGGACATAGTAGGAATAGACGACAAAAAACGAGTTTTATATTTCTCGGCAAATGGAAGAGAACCGAAAGAAGATCCATACTATACTCATATCTATCGCATCAACTTCGACGGAACAAATTTACGTTTACTAAACCCGGGAGAGTATGAGCATACAACAAGCATGAATGATGATGAGCAGTTTTTTGTTGATAATTATTCAAGGGTTAACACCGCTCCCAAATCGGCTTTGTTTAATAGCGAAGGCAAAAAAATATTTGACTTAGAGACAACTGACCTCTCATCATTGTTTGCTGCTGGATACAAGTTTCCACAGGTTTTTAAAGTGAAAGCTGATGATGGTATTACTGACTTATACGGAGTGATGTATAAACCTTTCGACTTCGACTCAACTAAAAAATATCCTATAGTAGAGTACGTGTATCCTGGCCCTCAAACCGAAGCGGTAAACAAAGCATTTGGCCGGGGAATGGACAGGATAGACAGGCTTGCGCAAATAGGGGTTATCGTGGTAACCGTAGGAAACCGCGGCGGCAACCCAAGCCGCAGCAAATGGTATCACAATTATGGTTATGGCAACCTGCGAAATTATGGGCTTGCAGATAAGAAAGCCGCAGTAGAGCAACTGGCCGATCGTTATTCTTTCATTGATATTAATCGTGTGGGCATCCATGGTCACTCTGGGGGAGGCTTTATGTCGACCGCTGCGATGCTTAATTACCCCGACTTTTTTAAAGTCGCTGTTTCATCTTCCGGCAATCACGACAACAGTATTTACAACCGTTGGTGGAGTGAAAAACATAATGGGGTAAAAGAAGTGGTGGGCGAAAAGGGAGACACCTCTTTTTTGTATAACATTGAAAAAAATCCAGATCTGGCTAAGAATCTCAAAGGCCATTTAATGTTAACTACCGGCGATATTGATAACAACGTTCATCCTGCAAATACCATTAGGGTCGTTAACGCTTTAATAAAAGCAAACAAGCGCTTCGACTTTGTGCTTTTGCCCGGCCAAAGACATGCATATGGCGATATGAGCGAGTATTTCTTTTATATGCTCGCCGATTATTACAGCAAATGGTTATTGGGAGACTTTTCTCAGCCGGTAGATATAGAACAAATGAACCGCGAAGTTGAACTTGGAAGCGAAGCGACAAAGAAATAACCGGTTAGCTAATTATGCTTTGAAAGATTCGCCGTTTTACATGTAAAACACCAACATAAAAAGAGCATGGAGGTTTTTCTTCCATGCTCTTTTTATTAATCAGGGTACCATTTTTTTGCCCATCTTCAGCAATTCTTCTCGGCGCCAGTGGCGTCGCACACTTTTACCGTATAACTATACGCTCCTTTTAAAATAGACTGATTTGTACAAACGATCTTTTAAAAACGAATGGTGGTTTTTGTTATTGCACTTTTAAAACACAAATAGGTGCATTAAGATTTGTGGTATTGCCTGCAATTTGATTATTGCCGAAAAAATTATGATTTAAAAGAATTACTTGATTTACTATGCGTCCTTAATTTTATTTTCCAAACATCCTTTCCAGGTAATCAGATTTAAACTCCAGATAAGTAGGAGTTCCGTTTGGAGTGATATTGGGTGTTGTACACATAAACAACTCTTCTACCAGTACAGCCATTTCTTTTTGAGCCAGGTTTTTTCCTGTTTTGATGGCTTGCTGTTTTGATACACATCTTACCAGTTTCTCTCTCTTGCTAAACTTAATATCACTGCTAAAATGTTTGTATTGCTCTAACAATAACTCTATTGCCATCTTTTCGTTTCCCTGTAAAATATCCGCAGGGGTTCCCTGCACTACAAAAGTATTATTACCAAAAGGTTCAATTAAGTAGCCAAGCACTTTCAGGTCGGCCAGCAGGTCCTGCATTAAAACAGCATCGGCAGCGCTCAACTGTATCGTAGAGGGAAAAAGGCTTTGTTGGGTATGCATTTGTTTACCATGCACCGCTTGGCTGTAACGCTCATACAGCACCCTTTCATGCGCCTGCTGTTGATGGATCAATAAAAAGCCATGAGTTGACGGTGCTACGATATAAGTGCTATGGAGTTGGGTAAGCACCACATCCGCAAGAAGACGGAGTTTGTTGTCATCTTTTAGAACCGAGTACCCGGTGTATTCAAGCTGCTTACTGGTACTGTCGTCTTTGCCCAGCGTATCGAGGTCAGAAGGAAGTGCGTGTCCAGATGGCTCATAAAAATCCTTCCAGCTTTTTAGTTCGCTTCGGTCAGTACCTTCAATTTTGTGTGCCTGATTTTTTTGTGTAAAGGTTTTAAACAGGTTTGATGAAGTAATGGATTGCAATTTTTCTTCGGTCACGGGCCGCGATACTGCTTCCATTTGCTGGATGTCTGCATTTAGGCTAAAGTCGAGCGATGGAGCGATGCTGAATTGTGCAAGGGCATGCTTTACCGCCGCCTGCACGAAGGCATAGACTATTTTTTCATCCTCAAACTTTATTTCCTGTTTGGTAGGATGCACGTTTATATCAAGTTGAGCGGGGTCAAGATCAATAAACAACACATACATGGGGAAGCCGTCCTTTGCGATCATTTCATCAAATGCATTCATTACCGCATGATTGAGGTAAGCACTTTTAATAAAACGATTGTTTACAAAGAAATACTGGTCGCCCCGGGTTTTTTTGGCTGTTTCCGGCTTGCCCACAAACCCGTAAATGTTCATGTAGTCTGTGTCTTCGCTCACGCTTACCAGCCTTGATGTGTAAGAAGAGCCTAAAATGTGCGAAATCCTTTGTTTCAGACTTCCGCCGTCCAGGTGAAAAACTTGTTGGCTATTAGCGGTAAGCGAAAAGAAAACATGAGGAAAAGCCATTGCTACCCGTATAAATTCATCCACTATATGCCGCATTTCAGCGGCATTGCTTTTCAAAAAATTTCTTCTTGCCGGCACATTGAAGAAAAGGTTCTTCATGCATATATTAGTACCCCGCGCGGTGGCACACAGTTCTTGGTTTTTTACAATGCTGTTTTCCACTTCCAGGCAGGTTCCCAATTCGTCGTCAACTTTGCGGGTTTTCAATTCTACCTGGGCCACTGCGGCAATGGATGCCAGTGCTTCACCCCGAAAACCCATTGTTTTTATCTTAAAAAGATCTTCTATATTAGAAATTTTAGAGGTAGCATGGCGTTCAAAACACATTCTTGCATCTGTTTCACTCATCCCTTTGCCGTTATCAACTACCTGTATCAGGTTTTTGCCTGCATCGGTTACGATTAGCTTTATTTCTGTTGCGCCTGCGTCGACTGCGTTTTCCAGCAACTCTTTAACTGCACTGGCCGGTCTTTGTATCACTTCTCCCGCAGCTATCTGGTTGGCAATATTATCTGGTAACAACTGTATTATATCCGGCACGATCTCTCCTTTTTAAATAAGATGTAAAAATAATCTTCTGCTTTCGCATTTGCGTTTGGCATTACAATAATTAAGGAAACGATACGTTTTTCAACGTTGGTTCATCTTTCAACCAAGAACAATCCAATATCTATGAAAAAAAACCTGGTAGTTTTATACCTGGCAGCAATAATGCTTGGTGCTTGCCAAAAAAAAGTTGACAGTATTATAAGTAGCATTTCGAGTAAAGCTGCGGTCGTAAAAGCGCAGCAGTTTATAAAATATACAATTCCGAAGGGCGAACAATACTGCGACATTAGCAGCTACAAAGCAGTTAGTTATCAGCAACTCTCCTTTGTTGTCAGGTTCGACAGTTCGGCCATTTACCAAACCGTGGTACCATCTAACCAGACAGATATCAATAAGCTATTTGGATTTAGCGATAACAACGCACATCATCATGTATATAGTGC
>JALYZZ010000676.1 GCA_030948675.1 Bacteroidota bacterium
ACAAAAAACCATCGCGTGCGATGGTTTTAATTTTTTTTATGTCTTTGTAGTTACGCGTTTTTATCTAGCTTTTTTACCGCATTGTAAGTCTCTATCTTTACATATGCAAGCATAAAAAGAGATGACGAAAGTAATAAAAGGCAAACAAAAGTGATCGTCTCCATAATGCTTTGTTTTAATTCGTTATAAGTTATTGGATTAAAAAATATGCCACATTCAAAACCGGATTTTCAACTCAGCTACCGTCATTTACTCTAAAGAAAAAAAGAAAAGCCAACCTTTTAAAAGAAGAAAAAAACACAGTGGCAGTAGTTTTAAAAAGCGAACTAAAACGTATTGATTTCTTTATTCTCCTTCCTAGATTTTGACAATCGCAGCTTGATTTCTGAATTCGAAATTAGATAAAAGCAGTTTTGATTCTATTTGCCAAGTGTTAAAAGCAGCACTTTTATAGTAGGTTTAAGTAACCTTTAATAGTTTTTAAATTGCTATGTCAACAGACAGTATAAGAGATTAAAAAGGGCTTGAAGAAATCATAGGAAGAAATCAGTTAAAAGAGTATAATCCGCTATTGATATATGGCTACTTTATTAGTACCGTCGCTACTTTTTACACCGCGATACATGCCGGCACTGTTAAAAACCATAGCGTAGTTCCCACTTTTATCTACGGAAATTAACCCCCCTTCACCTTCCATTTTTACAAGTTTGTTCAGTACTACTTCAGTACAGGCCTCCTTCAACCCAAGTCTTTTGTACTCCATTAATGCACTTACATCATAGGCGGCTACAGCACGAATAAAAACTTCACCATGACCAGTACAACTTACTGCACAAGTGTTGTTATTCGCATAGGTTCCGCTGCCAATTAACGGGCTATCACCTATTCTTCCATATTTCTTATTGGTCATACCTCCGGTACTTGTTGCACCAGCAATGCTGCCCTCATGGTCACAAGCAACAGCACCAACTGTACCGAATTTCTTTTCCTTAAATTCATTCAAGTCATTAAGCGTATGATCGAGCATGTAGTTGTCTGAGTCGCGAACAGCTTTCCACTGATCGTATCGGAATTGCGAGAAAAAGTATTCGTCAGGTTCAAGTTTTACTCCCTGTTTTATGGCAAAGTCGTTTGCTCCTTTTCCACTTAAAAATACATGATTGCTGTGCTGCAACACCTCAGCTGCAAGTTCTATCGGGTTACGTACATTTCTTACTCCAGCTATTGCACCTGCTTCCAGGGTTTTGCCGTCCATGATAGCGGCATCCATTTCCTGTAAGCCCTTTTTTGTAAAGACTGAGCCGCGGCCGGCATTAAATAGCAGATTATCTTCAAGAATTACACATGCCGCTTTTACGGCGTTAACGGCAGAACCGCCTTCTTCTAAAACGGCAAACCCACCGTTCAGTGCATCTTGCAAACCTTTCAAATAAGCTTGCTCAAGTTCAGCAGACATTTCTTCTTTTGTGATAGTACCAGCACCACCATGAATTACCAGCGTAAGTTTTTGCATAATCGTTCGAGGAAGATTTAAAGGGAGTAAAATTAGGTAAATTAGTACGTGCTCTTATAACAGAAAATGCTTTTGTACACTTGTTAAGAAAAGATGACGAAAGATTCTCAACTTGCCTTAGGTTGTACTCCCTTATAAGTTCAACCTATTTGAGTGCAAATTAAATTGTAGGATTAATGGCTTAAATAGTAAGAATAAAAATAAGAGACAGTAGCTACAGCGGTTATCAAGCAAGCAATTGGCAGCATTCTTCAAACAGTTTTTCGCGATTGATTGCAACGGTTCCTACTTCCTCACAAACCAACCCGCCTGCTATATTAGCCATCGATGCCGCTAAATCTATATCTTTTGTAGCAGCATATACCAATGACGCTACCGCTATCACGGTGTCACCAGCCCCGCTTACATCAGCGATGCTTCTTACATGGGTCGGCATTACTTTAGAAGCGGTATTGTCTTTATAGAAAACCCCTTTTTCGGACAGCGTAATAAGCGAAATAGAATGCTGTAAAATGCCTTTTAATTGCTCATGAATGTCACTTAGAAAAGTTTCATTCACGTCATCTAATAAAACATTCAAGCCATCCTTTACTTCCTTTAAATTGGGTTTGAAAATAGTGGCGCCTTTAAAAGAAAAGAAGTTTTTACGTTTAGGATCTACTGTGGAAACGATATTATTTTCTACGCATACCTGCATCATTCTTCCAATTCCTTCTGTGGTAAGAACACCCTTGTTATAATCTTCAAAAATGACAACGTCAGGCTTCTTAGCTGCAATAAAGCTGGCAAACTTTTTAACGAGCAATTCCTGATCATCATGGTTAATATCCCTGGTCATTTCCGCATCCATGCGCAACATGTGCTGATTACGACTGATGACGCGGGTTTTATTGGTGGTAATGCGATCGCTACTGCTTATAATGTGACTACAATCAATTTTATGTTTTTGCAATAAATCTATTAACGACCTTCCATCGTCATCGTTTCCGATTACTGAAAACACCACTGTAGATGCACCCATTGCAGCAGTGTTCAGTGCCACGTTTCCTGCTCCACCTATCCTTAACTCTTTTTGATCTAACACTACTACGGGTACCGGTGCCTCGGGCGAGATTCGTTCTACGTTTCCCCACCAATAAGTATCGAGCATTACGTCGCCGACAATAGCCACAGTCATCGATGAAAAAGCCGAAAATAACCGCTTGAAGTCGTGCATGCTTACAATTCATTTTTTGCAGACTTCAAAGAAAAGAAATAAATAGGAATACCAATTAATACAATGATAAAGCCGGGCCACGTGTACTCATGTTTATAAATAATCAAAGCAATGCAAAAAGCAGCCGCCATCATTATGTATATAGCGGGCAAAACAGGATAGCCAACTGCCCTATAAGGTCTTTCCGCATCAGGTTTTTTTCTCCGTAGAATAAAAATGCCAGCAATGGTAAGAATATAAAAAAGCACCACAACAAAAGAGATCATGTCAAGCAGGTCTCCATACTTGCCACTAAGACATAAAATAGAAGCGACTAAGCATTGAAGCCAAAGGGCAGGTTCGGGAACTGCATTTTTATTCAATTCACTAGTCTTTTTAAAAAAAAGCCCATCCTTTGCCATTGTATAATATACTCTGGCTCCTGCCAGTATCAGTCCGTTATTGCATCCAAACGTTGACACCATGATCATAATAGCGATAATTGCAGTTCCGGCATTACCAAAAATAACGTGAGATGCTGTTACCGCTACGCGGTCATTCTCTGCATGAGCTATTTCATTCAATGGCAGCACCGAAATATACATCAGATTAACAGTAACGTAAATAATCGTTACAATCAGGGTTCCCAGGAAAAGACTTAGCCCAATATTTCGTTTAGGATTTTTGACCTCACCCGCTATAAAAGTCACATTGTTCCAGGCATCGCTGCTAAAGATGGAACCAACCATCGCGGCAGCAATGCCACCCATTAAAGCTGCGCCACTAATTGCAGACACAGTAAAGCCCTGATCGGGATTGCACGCATTGATTAGTTGAGCCTTAGTGGCTCCCCATGCATTAGCCCAGTTTGCATTCCATATCTCACTTTTGGCAGCTAACAAAAATCCAAATACGATTAAACCAAACAAAGAAAGCAGCTTTGCTGATGTGAAAAGTGTTTGAATGATTTTGCCGCTTTTAACGCCTTTTGTATTGATATAAGTAAGCAGCACGATGATAAAAATTGCCATTAGCTGTGCAGCACTAACAGAAAAATATTTGGGATCACCACATGCATTTACGCCTGTTTGAACGTGCCATAAAATATTCTTTTCACTTAAAGCAGGTATAAGATAAGCAGCAAATTTTGAGAAGGCGACGCCTACTGCTGCAATAGTACCGGTTTGAATGACAGCAAAAAAACTCCACCCGTACAAAAAGCCTACAAGAGGATTATATGCTTCTTTTAAATAAACATATTGTCCACCTGCCCTGGGATACATGGCGCTTAATTCACCATAACTTAAAGCTGCTGTAAGCGTCATAAAACCGGTAATTAACCAAACGAATATCAGCCACCCTGCGCTTCCGACATTGCGGGTAATGTCTGCACTAACAATAAAAATTCCTGAGCCTATCATGCTTCCTGCCACCAACATAGTAGCATCCAGTAAGCCTAAAGTGGGTTTAAATGAAGCGTTGGTATTTTCCATATAAAAAATTATCCCGTCAAGCCAAGGGCGAGACGGGATGAAGATATGAAAATCGATGTGCTTTAAAAATTACCCTTTATCTTTCTTCTTGTATTGTTCATTTAGTCCCTTCAGCATATCTGCTGTTATATCATAGCGCGTGTCTTTGTAGTAAATCGTTCCCGGCTGATGAGCCAATATGTACGAGTAACCTTTGTCTCTGTTAAACTCCTTTAAAAAGTCTTCAATAGTCTTATTCACAACCTGCATTTTTTTAAACGACTCATCTTGCAAATCACCGCCCATTGCCTGCTCTTTATTTTGAATCATCTTTTGCTCCTGCATTAGTTCCTGTTGTACCGAACCCTGCCTCTCCTGAGTCATGGCTTGGGCTTCCTGCTGGTACTTTTTCACTTTCTCCATGTACTTGTTTTTAAGCGTAGTTAACTGGCCGTTCAATTGATTCTCTTTTGCCTTCAACTGACTCTTAACTTCTTTTAAATACTGGTAATTATTTTCTATAGAATCCATTTCAAAATAAGCAATTTTAAACGGACCTGCCGGAGCGGCGTCCATCACTTTAGTAGCGACCGGTGCTGGCTGTTTTGATACTGTAGAAAAATGCAGGTAAAACAACACAGCGACTAAAACCAATAAAATAATATTCAGAGAAAGGAGAAAATTTTTATTCATAATTAAATTTGAAGCGGCAAAGTAAAAGGAAAGCAGAGAATAAAAGTGTTAAAAAGGATTGGTATTGATGCGATTAACGAAGATAGAAAGGGAAATAAAAAGCTGAAAAGCGGGTAGTTTCCAAATAAAAGCAATTGTTTATTCGCGCATTATTATAACAGCTATTATTACTACTTCTGTGCTGTGATAATTTCCGTGCTTATTATAAGATAAAGCAATCTCATTAGCTGTAGTAAAGGCTCATCAAACCGTAATATATACCTTCAGAGGGTAAGCCGACCGAAATTTAACCCTTTTTCTTACCCTTCTTTTTCCATTCATTCAGCAACTCTTCCTCAGTTTTTAAAGCAGCTTCAGCTTCTACTTTTTTTACATGTATGATTACGCTTTTCTTTACTTCAGGGCGACTTTTAAGGGTTGCTGTAATCAGCACAGAATCGACCTTGCTGGCGCGATCAATAATCAAACTATTACCTTCCCATTTACCGAATGAACTGGTAAATGTGACTTCATCAGACATTAAGGGAAGAAACTTGCCGTTGGAAAGTTTACCGTCCACATTTATATAATTGTATACACCTTTTTTCAGGCTATCAGTGTACAGGTTAAAATAAATACTGTCTATTTTTTGTGCTTTTGCCGCAACGCAGAACATGACAGCAAGAAGAAGGGTAACATTTTTCATATTTAAAAGCCTATACGCCGGCTTTGAAGAGAATTAATAGTGGATACCCCTATCAATTCGTCGTGGCGACCGGAGAGTGAACGATAATAAATTAATACAGTGTAATCATTTTCTGTTTCCCAGTAGTTACCGTCTGTCTCCTCGACAGACGCCACACTGGTAGTGCTGCGCGTATCTTTAGTTACATACGTGTATGAATAATATCCTTGTTTTAAATACAACGTTGTCTCATAAACACCTTTAGCGGCATTGTAGATCATTGCGCTCGTATCATTCAAATTGTAATGGTTCATCTCTCCCACTACAAAAACATTTTTACCAGGATAAGGAACATTATTTCGAGGCATGAAGGTAAAATGTACTGTGGCATAATCGGTCTGCCACCATGGGTTAGACACTTCAGTAGACTCTATAAAATAAAAGCCATTGTAGTCAGTAAATTTCAAATACCTCATCTGTGTTCTTTCAGGATCGACCTGTAAATAAATATTGATATTTCCCGGAAGAAGATCTGCCTTTGCGATACGGTCGCTCTGGTAATGAAAACTACGCAGATCCGCCCACCTGAATTCTTTGCCAGCAGGAAAAACAAGATTATTTTCAGTACTGAACTCCATCATATTTCCACGTATAAAAGTTGGAGGAATATTGACTTTTGCGTTATCCCATCTAAAGTTTTGCAACACTACCGCCTTTATTTGTTGCACTGGGTTAACCACATTCAATTGTCCTTTACTTACCTGAAATTCGATTTTTTGGTGCGTTTTAAAAAGCTCTGAGTTATAGGGTTGAACAACTTTTGAACCTATTTCTGCAAGTTTCTCGTACACTAAGACCCGCCGGGTAAAAGCAAGTTTACTGGTGTCGCCGTCCAAAAAGACCTTTAACAGGTAGTTACCACTTTTACTTGGAACACAATTGCGGTCAGGAAGAACTGCCTGGTAGTGAACATATTTTGTTTGGGAAATAGAAGAAAGCCGGTATTGATTAAGACGAATTTGGCTAAAGCCTTTAATATAGTCAAAAGTGCTTAAGTCAACGGGTGACCAGTCTGAGTTGCATAGTTGATAAGTGTAATAATAATTTTTAACCGTGCCGTCAAGATCATCAAAATGCAACTCGAGCAATTCGTTGCTGTTTAGACTTATGATGGGATACCCTAACTGGTTTCCCTGCCGGTACAACTTAATACCTTTAATATTTGACATATAAGTAACATCAGGGCTTTGGCAAAAAGCAGCAAAAGGCAGGATAACAACAAGCCAAAAGAATATAATTCGAAACATGAAAAGTGTTATTGAAACCGCTAACCTACAACATTATAAATGATTTTGTTGCATTGGTGCTGTCAATGTAGTTTTGGTAATAATCTAAAATCATGCCGATTGAATGTTGCTCTTTTTATAGCCCGGCGCATTGCGTTTAATGCACAACAGTCGTTTTCACGCTTCATCATACGCCTTGCCGTTACCGCCACTGCCGTAAGTGTTGCGGCCATGATTATTACCCTTGCTTTTGTTAATGGTTTTCAGCAAACGGTCAGCGCAAAAGTGTTTAGTTTTTGGGGGCATGTGCGCCTACAGCAATACGAGCCAAATAAGGCTTTGGTAGCCGAAGAATCTCCGTTGGCAAAAAATGACTCTGTGATAGCCATTCTAAAAAAACTACCACAGATACGAACGATACAGGGGTTTGCGACCAAAAGTGCAGTACTACAGAAACAAACAAATATTGAAGGAATATTATTTAAGGGCGTTGAAGCCGATTATGACTTTTCGAATTTGAAGGTCTTTTTAAAACAAGGTGCCTGGCCTGATTTCAAAGATAGCTTGTATAGCCATGATATAGTAATATCCCAACACATTGCAGAGCAGATGCAGATAAAATTGAATGACAGCATTAAAATTCATTTTATAGATGCCATCCATGGCAAAAGCAATTTTAGGAGATTGCGGGTTAGCGGTATTTTTAAAACAGGTATTGAGGAATACGACAATCTTTTTGCAATAGGGGATTTAAGGCTGATACGCCGATTGAACAACTGGCAGCCAAACGAAATAGGTGGCTATGAAATTTTTTTACACAATTACAAAACGATGGATACCGTGAATTATACCATTCGGGAAAGTGGTTTAATTCCTGATAATTGGACAAGTAAAACAGTTAGAGAAGTATATCCAAATATTTTTGACTGGCTGGGAATACAAGACGTAAACAGAGATGTAATTTTTATAGTGATGGCTGTTGTAGCAATTATTAATCTTGTAACCTGCCTGTTAATACTGGTGTTAGAAAGAACAAGAATGGTAGGTATACTAAAGGCTGTAGGGGGTAGTGATGTGACGATACAAAAAATATTTTTGATACACGCCACGTATATCACCATAATTGGCGCGGGCGCCGGCTTTTTATTTGGTATTGGCCTTTGCCTTCTACAGCAATATACCGGGCTTCTGAAACTCGACGAAACTGCATATTACGTGTCGACGGCGCCCGTACAAATAATTTGGTGGCAGGTAGCCGCTGTCTGTGCAGGTACTGTTTTCGTTTGTTTTCTTTCTTTGATACTTCCCACTTTGCTGGTAAGGAGTTTACAACCTGTAAAGGCGATCCAGTTTCGATAGCATTCTTGTTTTTGGCGAATCAATTATCTGGTCAGAATTATATCACCTCGTGCCTAAAAAGTTGTACTCCTTACCAGGTCGCTATCCCACCGAGCAGTATGTGCGGCAGCCTGAAAAGTACTTTCCATAAACTGTAATAGCGCTTTTTCCGGATCCGGGGCTTGCCTGACTGCATCATACGGCAA
>JALYZZ010000698.1 GCA_030948675.1 Bacteroidota bacterium
ACATGCATGGTTAAGAAAAAAATAACTGAATTGTATTTGCGAAGGTTTTTAAACTTTCGTTTTTTTTTATAAAAACTTGATATTTAATCTTTAAGAAAAATATACAGGAGTATTTTGGATAATAAACCTTCGTATATTTATGAGTTGGCAGAAACCGTAATTGACATCTCAAAAATTTTAGAAATTCGATTAAGATAAATGATACCAGTACTTGTTAAAGACATATTACCCAATCCTGCCTTGCAAAAATATGTGCGCAAGTATCAAGTGTTTCGCTTTGTGTTTGATAAAGAAATAGCTCCTCCAATCAAACACCATTATCCAAGACCGGAACATTGCATCACCTTTTATATAAAAGACCCACAGCAATTCAAATTTCATAAGCCTGACACAGTACAGAATTATCCGCAATGCGTTATTAATGGAATGCACACGGCGCCTGTTCATAGACATGCAGGAATAGATTTTCTCGCTCTAAAAATCATATTACGACCTACTGCTTTATTTCAATTGCTAAGATTTCCAATAAATGAATTGACAAATACATTTTTAAATGCTGAAGATATTTGGGGGAAAGAAGTATGTTCAGTTTGTGATTGTTTAAAAGAATTGGATGACTTGTCTGAAATAATAACTGTAGTTGAAAATTTTATTGAAAGCCGGATAAGAATAATAAAAAGCGATTATCAACCAATTGACGAAGCATCAGATTGGATAATTGATAAAGAAAATAATGTCACAATTAATTGGCTTGCCAGTCAATCTTGTTTAAGTGTTAGGCAGTTTATTAGAAAGTTCGAGGAAAGAATAGGAATAAGCGCCAAAACCTTCGAGCGTATTATCCGCTTTGATAAAGCTTATCGAATGAAAAACCGTCACCCGGAATATGACTGGCTATTTATAGCTATTTCATGTAATTACTACGACTATCAGCACATGGTAAAAGACTTCAAAGAATTTTCTAATCTCACACCTTGTTCTTTATATGAATTAGAGTTAAATGCTCCTGAACGCAGCTTCGGATTTTCGTATCTAACTTAAAATGTCACTTTTTTACCACTGTAGCTTTGATAAGCGTAAGTAAATTTGCCTACAAACTATTTTACAACTTCAAAAGATTATTATATGAAACGCCGAAACTTTCTTTCTACGAGTGCATTAGGTTTCTCGCTTTTAAACTTTTCGACTTTTGCTTCTGCACAAAACAATAACAATAGAGAAATACTGCAACCTTTTTATATTCCACCTCGTGAACCACTTAAACCTGGAGTTGGTAATTCGGATATTCGCACAATCATACATGCTGACCAGACTGACAAACAATTTTCAAATGTTGAAGTTGCTTTTGCACCTAAGCAAATGGGACCGTCTCCGCATGTGCATGAAAATTTAGATGAGCTTATGTATGTATTGGAAGGAACAGCAACAGTAATGATTGGTGAAACAACTTATGAAGTAGCAGCTGGTGGTTGGAACTTTCGACCAAGACGTATTATTCATTCATTCTGGAATGCCTCAGATAAGCCATTGAGGTTTATAGATTGCTTTTTCAATCAAAACTTTGAAGATTATTTAGAGGAGTTATTTCATAAAATCATCCCCCACATGATAAAGAATAATCTTACTCCAACAACACCTGAAATTGCAAACAGAATAGCTGCACTTGACAAAAAGTTTGGCGTCACATGGTTTCACAATCAACGGCAGGCTATCATTGACAAATATAAACTACAGGGCTAACTCTACGACATTTGTCTGCAACCATAACTAACAACGGCTTCTGCCAACAAAAGTATTTGCAATAGCAGGGGACGACGTGCAAGTACTCCTCTGTAGTTCACTATCAGCAGCAGTTCCAGCGTGACGTTAGTAATTTGGCTTTTGTTCATATCTTCATCTATAGTTTTTCAATCAGCGGTAGTTCGGTCTGACGTTTTTCAAATGCCCTGCCATCGCAAATACTCAACGTAAGTAGTAACTTTAAATACAGACCTCTAATTGGACATTTCAAAACTTTTTAGGAAACCAATCAAAGACACAACGTGGGTTGACATGCAGCATGTTGCCTATGTTGTTTCGCCAGACAAAAAATATAAAATTGCATTTTCTCATTTTCAGGAAATTAGAATGTCAACCTATGAAGGACTTTTTACTCTACTTGACGGGAATGACACAATTATAGAAAAATTTGAACCATTAACTGCAATAAGTAACGGGCTCTGCTGTTGGACAAGTGACTCAAACTATTTTGCAGTTGCTGTTGGACATTCACCATCAGGTTATCTTATCGTACGACTTCCTGAAATAGATTTTGCATTCATCAAAATGGTCAATCCCTATCTTGATATTTCCTTTAATGGTGACAAATTTTTAGTTGGTTACAGTGAAGAACAAGTCGCATTGACAAACTCTACGCAAACCTTTGGTGGCGGCGTTTTGGAAATACCAACTAAGACAATGATAAAACCTTGTGACTTGACTTTTGATTTATCAGCCCTAACTTTTTATTCACGACAACGGTTAAATGACTTTGCAAAAATTATAAAATCCGGCAAAGAATATAATCTTCAATTAATTGACGGGGGCTATAACGAATTTAAAGGTGTATTTCCTCAAGACACAAAACAAATTTACAACACACGACAACTTGAAATATACCAGCTTGAGGCATTTGCAGAATATGGTGACCAAATATCTAAAGAATGGTTAGAAATGATAAAACAAAAGACAGGAAATAATTATAATAGATGGACAAAGGTCTCTGATTATATTGGTTTCCTAAAACGTTGACAGAGAAAAGCTACTGCTTACATGAACTGTGTAAAAAACCAAATAATTTTTAATGTTTTTATGGCCGTGCTGAACGATAGTTTGGCTGGTACAAAGTATTATTTTTTACCACGGCAAATACCTGCTTAAGTAACT
>JALYZZ010000016.1 GCA_030948675.1 Bacteroidota bacterium
TCATGCACGGCCAACATCTCAACATGCTTCATTCTTGGCATTCTAAGACCGAAAACTTTGGTGCATGTAATCTCTTCTAAAACTGCTTTTGATGTTAACAAATCCTCATCATTGAAGTGGGAGTGATAAAAACTGTGAGAAGCTATTTCGTTTTTTTGCGCAAGGGAAAACAGTTGCTCCTTGTTTTCCTGTGCATAGGCAGCAGTAGTAAAAATAGTGACAGGTATGTTGTGATGTTGTAATATCTCTGCCACAGCTATCATCCCTCGTTTACCAACCTCCAGTTGCTCCTGCCACGAAAGATTTGAACCATACTCGTTGGGAATGTCAAACTCTTCGAGATCAAAGGTTAACAACACCTTTCGGTTCTGCATACTTTTTTTCTTTTGCAGGAGAATAACCACTTCTGTTCATCTTAATAATTTGGTAAAAGTTTTTACTTTCTGCCAGTAAAATCTTCCAACCCATGGTTGAGAATTTAATGCCGTTTTTCAAATTAAGCTCAAGCACAGCTATATCAAGTTTTTGTTTATTAGCAAGAACCAAAAACTCTGTATCAACCAAAAAACGATTGATGGTAGTTTGAAGAAAAACTTTTTTTCCTTTTTTGTTAAAGCCCTTTAGCCCAGACTGTGCATCTCCCAAAGACAGTTTGAGTAAGTGCTTATTCATTGCGATACAAGCTTTAGAAATCAACCTGCGTTTAAACGGGGTTGCAGCATAATATTCTGCTTTTCTTTTGCCTGTTACAATTTCGTTTCCTGACGTTAGCAATGCATATACATTCCTGAGGTCTTTCGATTCGTAAGGAAAATCAAGGTCTGTAGTGATAACAACCGACGCGGAAGCAGCAGCTACACCAGTTCTCAAAGCAAAGCCTTTGCCCATATTTTCCGCGTAAGAAATAAATCTAACATTGTTCTCTGATTGTTGTATTACGTCGAACAGACTTAATAAATGTTCGTTTTCAAATCCATCATTTACCAAGACGTATTCGATTGATATCGAATAGTTAAACTCAATATCAAGCAACTGCATGTTTTCTTTCAGGCTTTTTTCCCAGCCGGCTTTCGGCTTATACATCGGCAGCACAATTGATAAGTCGTAACGTTTACGCATCCATGGTGTTTTACGGAAAATAATTGAATGGTCTTTTGTAATGAATTGCTGAATCAACCTCGCCGTACCTAATCCTTATCTTATTAATTGTCGGCAAAAGGGCAAGACTAATCGGCAAATTAATAAAAAAAACCTGATAACAGTTGATTAAAATTTATCCAAAATGATTAAATAGTGATAAAAGTGAGTGAAGAGTGGCGGTTCTTGATGTGCCGTATCAAAATTACGTTTTCGAATTTCTCGTTCAATCCTTTGCCTTCATACCCAACTATTAGCGTCCTCGACTCTCTTTATTTAATTTTTTGAAGGCGTAACTAATTACTGACCGATCCCGATTGTCAGTTAATTTTACTTTCGATTGTAACCTATGATAAAAAATATATGACTGTAGTGAATGATTAAGAAGTCGACATATATCGTTTTTGTTTTAAGTTGTATTCTGTTATGTACACAAATTTGCTGCGCGCAGAACAAAAAAAAAGCAAAGCCTAAGAAGGTTAGTTTTCTTAACAACATATTTAATCGCGTCAAAAGTTCTATAACAGTGTCACAGCCCGACAGTGCGGTTAAGGCTACGGTTTTAAATGCAAAAAGTGTTGTTCCTTTTATTGAATTTCAAGGAAAAATCATTCGGTCTATATCTACCCAGGAGTTAGGTTTCGAAAAAATCTTTACAGATACATCCAAACGTTTGAATTATTATGGTACCAGGGTATTGAATGCATTGCACACCAATACTTATGATTGGGTTATAAGACATAATTTATTTATTAAAAAAGGAAGCAGACTCAATCCTTATTTGCTTTCCGACAATGAGCGTTACCTGCGGTCTTTAGAATTTATACAAGATGCCCGTGTGGTAGTAAAGCCTATAGCCGGAACCGATTCGGTAGATGTGTTGGTAATTACAAAGGACCTGTTTAGCATAACCGGTTCAATGGACTTTAGCGGCGTAAACCGGCAAAGAGTAACGGTTGGTGAAAGTAACCTGGCCGGCGCGGGGCAAAAAATTCAAATTACAGCGCTTCATGATGTAGAGCGGCAACCGAAGTTTGGCTATGATTTTTTGTATTCTAAGAATAGCATTCTCCATAGCTTCATTACTGGCACCCTGGGCTATAGCCGGATAAATAATGAAAGAACAGGAATGAACAATGTACAGTCTTTTTATTTACAATTAAGCAGGCCTCTCGTTTCACCTTATTTTCACTTTGCAGGAGGGCTGGATCTTCGTATCAATCAATCTCAAAACTTATACGGCAAACCTGACAGTTTGTATTACCATTACAAAAATGCATCTATTGATCTTTGGACAGGTTACAACATCGGCTTAAAGAGACTATTGAAGAATAATAACAGCAGAAACAGAACCTTTGTGGCCGGCAGATACATTAGAAACAAGTTCGCCGAAAAACCTTTTCAGGTCGGCGATCGCTTTAATAATTTATTCAACAATGTCAATGCATTTCTTGCTGAAGTAACTTTTTTTAAACAGGAGTTTTACAAAACAAATTACATTTATGGGTTTGGAACCACGGAGGATGTGCCGTACGGCTATAACATTGCCTTGACCGCTGGTTGGTACAAGCAATTAGAACTGGCAAGACCTTATGTTGGCATCAATGCTAACAAGTATATTGCTACAGACAAGGGGCAGTTTATGCAAATCTTTGTAAGGTCGGGCGTCTTCCTGCACCGCGGTGGCTTCGAAGATGCAAGTGTTCTGGTTGGCGGCAGCTTGTACAGCAAACTGTATTTGTTTAGCCGTTTTAAAATGCGGCAGTATATTAAGTACAGTTATACGAGGCTTTATAACACCGTCATTTACGACCCACTCAGAATCGACAATTCATTGGGGCTAAGGTATTTCAACGCAGATTCTTTATAAGGCTCACAAAGGATGAGCGTATATGCTGAAACTTTTTTCTTTCCAAAACGTAAATTATTTGGTTTTCAACTCGCTCCTTTTGTTTTTGGGGATGCGGCGTTATTGACCGGACAGAATAATTATTTTTTAAAGTCTGACATCTACACGGGCGTAGGTGCTGGTTTACGTGCCAGAAACGTAAATCTCATATTTGCAACTGCAGAGCTGAGGCTTATGTATTTTCCTAGGAAGGCGCAGGATATGCATTCATTTCAGATTTCTTTCTATGGCGACATACGTTTCAGGTACAACACCAACTACATCAGGCCCCCCGATATCATTCAATTAAACAGTGAGGATGCAAATAGCTTTTATTAGTTAAAAAGGGTCTAAACAACTAAAACGTTCATTTTCTACCGGTTTTATTCTGCTGCAACTATGCAGCACAAAAGCATAAAGCATCTAAAGCATAATTTTAAACCCTCCCATTACCCATCGTTTGGGCATAACAGAACCAAGCAAATCACTGTATTGCTTATCAAAAATATTATCAACCTGCGCGTAAACACTAATCTTATTTTTATAAACAAAGCCCTGTATCTGTCCATTTAACACAAAATAGTCTTTAGAAATAGAAGCATTAATAGGGATGGAAGACTGTTCCTGCCGTTGTTTGTACAAGCCATTTAAGCTGATTGAAAACCATTTTAACGAGTAACGAATATTAAAATTGGTGAGGTACTTCGCGTGAGACGAAAGGTAAAAAGATGGTGATGCATTATCTGTTTTACTTTCAATCCATGTGAAACCAAACGTTGCCCATAACTGTTGATTGTGATTGAATGTTGTATTGTACTGAATATCCGTTTCTACTCCGGTTGAATTAACGCTGCCGATATTTTGTGCTAGTGCGTAGGTACCGGTAGGAGAGAGGTTGGCTTTTCTCGGCATAGCAGCATAGGGGGTTGTAACATAATCAATCAACTGAGTAAAACGCTGCTGAAAAAAAGTGGCTGAGACTCTCATATTTTTGATGCCAAAAAAATCAGCCCCTGCCTCGTAGCTAAAAGAATTTTCCGAAACAAGATCAGGGTTTCCAATACTGCCGCTTGCCACAAAAGCTTTATTGTAGTTATTGAAACGCTCAGTAAAATCGGCGTCCCTGGTGGTGCGACCGGCGCTGGCGCGAAACTGCCACTTAGATCGCTGGTACGAAGCGTTTATCTGGGGAACCAATTGCCAGCCGCTTCTTTCATTCCACTCAACCCTTACTGCCGGGCTGATTACTGCGTGAGCACCTATTTTTTGATCGGCTACTAAAAAACTTCCGGCCTGGTTGAGGGTGTGGTCACCGCGGTCATTCGATCTCATTTGCTTGTTAACCCATTGCCCACCAGTTGTCAACGTAGTGCTTTTGCCTGCCTGCCATTTGTAAAGGGCTAAGCCCTGTAGCAGGTTGCTTTTATTTAAATTTGGAGTTCCTGCAGTATTAAACTGGTATTGATCTTTTGCTGCTTTATATCCAACATTTAGTGAGAAGCTGTGCTGATCCTTTTCAAATGCTAATTTTATTTGATTCCATAACATTGAGACTTTTTCATTTGCAGTATCTGACTTAAAGGTTGTATAAAAGTTTTGGGCAGCAAAATCACGAGTATCATATGCAAGGCGATAAGCAATATTCCAGTACTTGTTGATAAATTGGTTGATTGAAAGAGATGATGACGTATTATGGAAATAACCCGTTCCGCCACGTTGCTGTTGTCCTGTTGCGTTGTTACTGATCACGCCGGCAGCAACGGCAGTATTGTTATTCTCATAGAATCCACCCAATTGCACGTTAAAAAGTCCATACTGTCCTGCGGCTATCTGTGCAGTTAATTGTTTTGTTTTTTGCGCTCTCTTAGATGCAAACGTTTTTGTAATAATATGTATTACTCCGCCAACTGCTTCTGAGCCATACACGGCTGATGACGCGCCCTTTAAAACTTCTATTCTATCAATTTCCGCAGGTGCAATGGGAATATAGCTGTTAAAATGCCCTGTGTTCGGATCATTAATTCTAACTCCATCTATCATTACAAGTACTTGCTGAAAAGTACTTCCTCTTAAAACAATATCGCTTTGTGACCCCATCGGACCGCGCATTTGCACTTCTAATCCTGGCAGGTAGCGAAGCAATTCATCTACTGAGTTAACCGGAAGTCTTGCAAACTGTTCTCCCTTTATCACAGTTATATTTCGCCCGGTTGAAGAAGATGAGACAGGGTGCAACGTAGCTGTAATTGTTACCGGATCAAGCTCTACCTCTTGCGCATGCACACCGGTTGACCATATACCCGCAAATGCCAATACTCTTAAGAACTTTATTGCCTTCATAATAGTCTTACTTCTTTTCTTAGCCTGAAAGTTATTTTTTAAACGGCTGCAAATATGCAACTTTTCCTTTCAGGTCTAAGTAGTTTTTACAATCTCGCTGCGAAATCTGATTCGACGCATCGGTTGTTTGTTGTAATGATTAATTATCTATCACTTTTTCTTTTTCACAAATAATACCTGGTCGCGATGGTGTAATGGGAAAAAGCCCTACTCGAAAGGTTTATCTTTTAAGCAAATTTTAATATTTCTAACTTGCTTATCAATACCTTACTTGTAAAGATGTTATAACTTTCAATTCTAAATTTTTAAAACATGAAAAAAATTGCTTCCTTACTAATGGGTTTTGTAATGCTTGCTTCTGCTTCTTTTGCACAGGCTAAGCAGGAGACTAAAAAAACTGAAAAAACAAAGCAAACTATGTCGACAACTACAGCCCCGGCTACTAAGCCTGCTGCCGCTGCTAGTTCTACAACTACAACTACTACCGCCAAAACAAAGAAAGACGGTACGCTCGACAAACGTTATAAAGAAAACAAATCCGCAACAACAACCGCTGCAGGTCCGATGAAAAAAGACGGCACTCCCGACAAGCGTTATAAGAAAAATAAGAGCTAAGCTAATTATTAGTTGAAAAAATAAACAAGGCTGAGTAAACACGAGTTTATTCGGCCTTGTTTATATAACCCTATTTCAGACCACTGCAAGCAGTTGCAGCAAGATTAAGTAGTATTGGCTAAGTTATTGAATTAATCAACAAAAATTAGTGTATGTGCCAGTTCAGTATTCCCTTTTCAAGCGACGCGGAAGGTTTAATAGGAAGAGCCAAACAACAAATAGAAAAAGCAGGCGGCAGTTTTACCGGAGATGCGTCTATGGGCAAATTTGAAGCGTCGACCCCCATTGGTTCGATTGTAGGCTCTTACCAGATTGAAGGTCAGGAAATAGCATTATCAATAAGCAAAAAGCCTTTTCTATTATCGTGTGCAAAAATAGAAAAGGAACTAACGGCGGTGATGAGTTAAGCGTTTAACTTAACTCACTTAATACAGTCAGCTTCTTTTAAGCCACTTTTTTAGGCTTTTGTTTTCTTGAAAAAGGCAGGATGAAATTGTTGCAAAGTACTTCTCAAAAAGTCTCTGTCAAGGTGGGTGTATATTTCAGTGGTAGTGATACTTTCATGGCCCAGCATTTCCTGCACTGC
>JALYZZ010000017.1 GCA_030948675.1 Bacteroidota bacterium
AATTTTGCTTAAACCCAGTACCATGTTTAAATGCGTTTTCAACAAAAGGTATTAAAAGCATGGGTTCAATAAAATAACTTCCGTCAAAATCATCCATTGTTAAATTCACTTTTACTTTACTTCCAAACCGCTGCAATTGCAGGTCAATGTAACTTTGCAAATATTCTACTTCACGCTCCAGTAACACCTTTTCCTCATCTGTCTCATACAACATATACCTAAGTAAAGACGACAGCTTAAAAAGCGATGGTTCTAACTGATCTGACTTTTTTCTTGCCAGCGACACCATATTATTTAGCACATTGAACATAAAATGTGGGCTCACCTGCGAACGAAGAAATGCCAATTCTGTCTTTAGATTTTCTGTCTCCTTTTGTGCAGTAAGCCGGTCTGATCGCAGCCTGTCTCTAAACATAGTAAAAGCGATACTGCAGGTAAGAATGAAAAAACACGGGAATATATAAAAGAACACAAATACACGAGGTCCAAAATGTATTTTAGGAAGCATTAGTCTAAAACTGCCCCATACTATCAGGGAGAGCAACGCTAAAACCGGAACCAGCGAGAGCACATATTTAATGTACTTTCTCTTATACACCGTTTGAGGAAATAATAGATAAGCATTTAAATAAAATAAACAAATCCAGGTAAAGCAGTTGACAAGGTACTGGTAAAAAAAATTAATATTTTCTGCCTCATGATGAGCCTGCGGGTTGTTCTCCTGCCTGGGCCTGAACAACGAGGGCAAAGAAAATAAAACCACCCAGAATAATATGTGAAGTAAGATGTAAACGTACTTTTTAGGAAGCCAATGCAATTTCATTAATAAAAAATGCTTTAGAAGAAAGTTAGATTGTTGCGAAAATTGGCAGAAGGGGTTGCAGCCACGTAAGCAACTGATTGAAACAATAACGGTATAAATACAAAAGAGATTACTGAAAGCAGTTGTAGTCTCAGTAATCTCTTTTAAGGTTAAAAAAAAACTTATTTTTTAGGCATCTCAAAAATCGATGCGTCCACAGGCTTATTTACTTCTACTTTTTTCGCGTTGACTTTTAATGCAAACTGTCCCATATCAATGTTAGTAGTATAAGGGTAGTAAAACCCGCCTTCATTCTTTTTGTAATCAGAATAACTTACGTTAATCGTTACTTCCTGGCCCATCGCGTTTCCTTTTTTAACTGACTGTACTATGTAATAGGTAGTTGGATCGATGTAGTAGATAGTTTCAGCATTGTCCTTATTCGTATACTTAATTTTATAAGCATCTGCTGAACCTACTTTTTCTTTTCCTAACAACTCTACCTTACTGCCTTTAGCTGCATAATTAAGAAAAGGGTCTACGTAGATCTGGCCTTCAACTGATTTGTACTGTTCTGCCGGCATAGCTGTAGCCTGATCAGAACCACCAAAAGGATTAATTGCCCAGCCACCTTTGTCAGTAATTACGTTCACCAGTTGTTGGCCATTGAAATTAGATTCGTTGCGGTAGCCTTTTCCGTTTAAGATGGTGGTTTTAGTAGCGCTTTCGTTTCCCATTACTTCTGTACCACTTTCAATGTAAACCGATGTCACTTTTGCAAGGTTTTCTTTTCCACCTACGGCATCCAGGTACTTAGAAATTATTTCATCAGCCGTCTGTGCATTTACCAATACTACGCTTAACAATGCGCCAAGAGAGAGAAGCAATCTTTTCATTTTCGTTGTTTTTTTTTAATTTAAAATACAGTGCTTTTAATAAAATTCACTTGTTTTTCTTATGCAAGTTAACACCACTTCAAACTTTTGGTTAATCTTAACCTCTCCTATTTAAGTCAGCTAAAATTATTGTCCCATTTGCATCGCATCCTGCGTGCCCGTACTCTTTAAGTTCTGGCGCTTGAACAATGAGATATCCATTTTTCCAAAACGATAACTGAAATTAACTCTTACCATTTGTGGATTACTTAAACGATAGTAATCCTGTATGAAATATTTGCTTTCCGAATGCTGATCCTGTTTGCGGGTTCTAAACATATCGCTGAAGCTGACACTAACTGTTCCTGCATTGTTTTTAAGAAATGACTTTCTTACAGCCAGGTCCATTCCCCAAAAAGGTCTGATATACCCCTGTGAAGAACTTTGCGCCTGGCCAAATCCTCCTCCGCCACCAAATCCCCCACCCTGGTTGTTGTTTATAGGAAGATTGGTTTTACTTTGATAATCGGCAGATAATTGTATCGCAAAACCCGCAGGTAGCCTGAAGTTACTGTTGAATTTACCAAACCAACTAACCATTGCAGCCTGGGAAGTGCCGATAATATTGTCAGTATTAATTTTAGATTGATACAGGTTAAGATTAGTCGTTACATCCCACCACTTTGCAAGGTAATTAACCGATGTAACCTCTGCACCATAAGAATAACTTGAATTTGCGTTGATAAAGCTACTGATGATATCGAGTTTACCGGTATAAGGATTAATCTCCTGGTTGAAGTAACGGGTAATAAGGTTAGTAGAATGTTTGTAGTAAATAGAACCTAAAATATTGTTGTTGCCTTTAAACGTCTTACCATAACTCATCTCGAACGAGCTTGTAAACTCCGGTACGAGATTAGGATTACCTCTTGAAATATTCAGACTGTCTGTATAATCGGTATAAGGAATTAATTGAAAGAAGTTAGGACGGTTTACACGCCTGGTATAACTGAATTGCAGCTCCTGCTTCTTGCTGAATTTTTGGCTTAAAAACAATGATGGGAATAAGCTTACAGGATATTTGTTACTAAATTTTTGACCCGTATTGGTTAACTCGCCGTTGTAGTTTGAACTTTCTGCACGAACGCCGATCTGGTAACCAAAGTCTTTAATCGCACTTTTTACACTTACATAGCCAGCGTACACATTATCATCATTTTTATAATTACTTGTTGCACTTGGTATTTTAACCAAGGAAGCATTGGCAGATCCCCGGTAATTATCAATGTTACTTGTAGTATTACGCAGTTGAGCTCTCAGCCCAGCCTCTAGCTTGGTAACGGTACTTATAGGATTGGTATAATCAGTTTGAACAGTCAGGAACCGGTTCGTTCCTTCACCCAACATCTGTTGTAGCTGCGTGTTGCTTACGTTTGCCCCTTTCAAATAATTGGTAGTGTATAAGGAGTTGTTTCCATTTTTGCCGGAGAAGAAATTTCCATCAGCAGTTAACTGCTCTCCTGCTTTATGAAAGTTGTATACGTATCCCGCCTGCAGCCCGTTTGCGTTAAAAGTTCTTGAACCAGTTGTTATACGCTGACTCTTCAATGACCTTATCCCGCTATTAAACAAGCTATCCGAAGTAATATCAATCGTCTCAGAAGGGGTAAACTCGCCATGCACTTTTATTCCTGACAAAGACAAAGTCGCCCTGTTAGTTACGTAATAATCCAGACCTACTTTTCCGAACACAAAAGCACCTTTTGTACGGTTTTCATTGTTTTGAAAAACGTGGATCTGCGTGTCGCCAAAATTTAAACGGTCTGTTGTACCAACCGATTTATTTCTCATCTGGTTCATCATAACAGCGGCAGTAAAGTTTACTTTATTTTGTCTCACACTAAAATTACCGCCTGCATTCACACCACCTCTACGGTCTATACCGGCAATGATATTACCGTTATATCCAGACTGCTTGTTCTTTTTCAACACAATATTTAAAATACCCGCATTACCGCCAGATGCATCAAATTTTGCTGAAGGATTAGTAATCACTTCAACCGTTGCAATAGCATCAGCAGGTATTTGGTCAAGGGTTAAAGTTGTAGGGCGGCCATCGACATAAATCTGGGGAGCAGCGTTACGTAATTTTACATTACCATCTACATCAACCTGCACCGAAGGCACATTGCGCATTACATCTACTGCTGTTCCACCTGCGCTCACAATATTTTTTTCGACACTGAAGACTTTTTTATCAATATCTAATTTCAGACCGCTGCTAACAGTGGAAACTGTTACGTTTTCTAACACCTTAGCTTCTGAAGTTAGCTGGATGTTGCCAAGGTCTTTTACAAATGAGTTAAGCATACCACTCATTGCGCCCATTTGAGCAGCAGGGTCGCCGGATGGCTTTGCGGTTGCCGGTGCTTCCATTTTCATTTGAAAAGCAACAGGCTTCTCAATTGGCTTGAACCCGATAGCAGAAATCTTTAATTTCAAACCACCAAATACCGGCAGTTCCGAAAAATTAAATTCACCATTTGCTTTGGTTACTACCGCTTTGATCAGCACATCCTTTCTTTTTTTAGATACCGTGTCCATCTTATTTTGGAGCATAACTACAGATGCATCGCTGATGGGTTTTCCCACACTGTCTACTAATTTACCATAGACATTACCGATAGCCGGAGGAGCCTGTCCGGGCTTCATGCCCGCCCCGCCCATGGGAAACTGGGCAAATAGTTGTATTGACAGTAGAGTTACAATTGCAAGGAAATAAATCTTTTTCATTCGTTTTGGTATTAGACCTTTTTTAATCGGAAACAAAACTACCTGCGAATAAAATTTGCAGTAGGAACTTGAGACGAGGAAGCTGAAATTTGCGACGAAACCAGCAAATTTGAGACAAAAAGCCACCCGAAGAATGGGAGATGAAGGCATATGTTAGCCAACAAAAGATAGTTGGAAGCAATAGCGTGTACCCTAAAATAAAAAAAGCCGGAAACGTCAATTGTTCCGGCTATTCAATATAAGAAATAGTTTTTTAGGCTTTACTCATTTCTACGTTTACCACCAGTTCTACCTCTTTACTCACTACAAGCCCTCCGGTTTCTGTTGCTTTGTCCCACTTTAAATTGTAATCAAAACGGTTGATGGATGTCTTTGCCTTAAAGCCTGCTTTCGTTTTACCCATATTGTTTACTGTGCCGCCAAAAGTAACATCAAAAACAACCGGTTTTGTGACGTCGCGAATAGTTAGGTTTCCCGCAAGTTTATATTTGTTGCCACCAGATGGTGTGAAAGAAGTACTTTGAAACTTCATTGCAGGAAACTTTTCAGCATTGAAAAAATCATCGCTTTTCAAGTGCTTGTCGCGCATATCGTTGTCGGTACTTAACGAATTTACGTCAACCGCGAAGTTGATTTTAGCATCAGAAAAGTCGTTTTTAGAATTCTCCATGCTTCCGTCAAAAAGTTTGAAGTTGCCCTCCACTTCCGATACAACCAGGTGGGTTACTGTAAATTTTACATTTGAGTGCGGTTTGTCGATCACCCATTTACCGGCCATATCTGCCGGGTTTGCTACCGCACCTGTTTTCGCTGCGGCTGTTTTGTGTTTTGCAGGTGTAAAAGCTGTAACAGCAATTGTAAATGCT
>JALYZZ010000036.1 GCA_030948675.1 Bacteroidota bacterium
CTGCCGGTGCATTCTTTGCTTTCCGCGGCAGATTGATGGTAATGTGTGTGAGCGTAGGGGCAGGTAGTGTGTTTGCTGTAGGTGAAGCGGGCATTCGATTAGAGGCTGACACCAGTCCGAAGATAGGTGTCATCCTGCATTTCGGGTTTGGGGCACAGATAGGCGTAGGACTGCCTGTTGTAGGAACTGCTACGGTAACATTTATGGTAGGTGTCGAAGTGGAAACCACATCGGCCGGCAAAATAGCAATTACCGCTTTTATGATGTTTAAGGGGCAGGCAGAATTACTGGGTGGGCTGGTTTGTATTTGCATTATGATAGAAGCGCATGGTACCGTGGTAAAAGATAGTCCTGACGCGCCGGCAAATTGCGAGGTTCAAGTCACCTTTGCCATCGACGTTTCCATATTCTTAGTCATCAATATACACTTCAGTGAAAGTTGGAGCGAAAGCAGGCAAATCGCCTGATTACAAAGATTAACTCCATCACCAAAATTATTTTTATGTCTTTCGATCAATCCAGTTTTACCCTCATACCGTTGCCGCAAAACGTGAACGCAGATGGTCTCTTACAGCTCAACATACTTTTTATCCCGCGCAATTTCAGTCCGCTAGAAAGGGTAGAAACGATCTACAATGCAGCAGGGGCGATGCCCTTCATCAATGCGCGTCCCAATTTTGTTGTGAAGGTGCTCAATAAATCGACGGAGTTTCCGGGTAAGGATCCCATTCTGGCAAAGCCGCTTGAACTGATCTCGTTGCAATATTCCGCAAAAATCGAGCACATGTACCGCACGCTTAAAGATGCAAGGAATGGTGATGGTAAGCCGAAGTATTTTGATATAGATGAAGAGCGCAGCACAGGTAAAGCGGGTAGTGCAGCTCACGTGGCGCCGGCGGCAATGGAAAGAGATATCGCCATTAGAAAATATTTGCCAAAAACCTACCGGGAAGCGTTCAACTTTACGAGCCCAAGAATTAAGAATGCAGTTACTGATGACAGCTATCATTGTGCCATGCGCGACCAATCACCCATTATTAAACATCCAATTGATAATAGGGTAAGCTGGGGGAAAGTCTACGCTCATTTGCTTCGTCAGCCTACACTTGCGATGGCTGCGGGACTGTTGTACAAAACTGCTATTCAATTGGAAGGGGGTGATTTTGAAAAAGGCGGGTGGCTGTATGCTGATCTTAAAGACGGCAGTGATTACAGCACTGAAATGATAACATCGCTCGATAAGATAAATTTCCTGGGTAAATCTCCTTTCATTAAAAGATACGCGGCCAAAATACCGTCCCTGGAACCCGGCAGTAAAAGAATGTTATTCACCGCAATTGGCTTTCCTGTGATGAATCCCGGCGATACTCCCGATGGAACCTTTGATGAATTATTTATAGAAGCAGCACGCTTCAATCATGGCTTTGCTACTATTGTACACGCACAGCAGCCGCGGAGCCAGAATTTATTGAAAGAAGAACACGACGGCCTTCTTCCTCAGAAAGACATTGGCGTACGATTAGGTTGGGAAGATGAACAGATCTTGGTCTGGTACCTGCGGCAAATGGCAAACGAGGCAGGGAAAACGGAAAGGACAGATGCGCCGCTTTGTGTAATGGGATACAACATAGACGTACGGCTGCGCGGCGATGAGAATGAGGATACAAATCCGTGGGAAAGCTTGAATATGGTCAGAAGCAAAGGTGAAATGACGATGCCCGGGAACAATGGAGAGGAACCCATTAATTTAGGTGAATTTGTTGGTGAACTGCCTTACCAGGTCTACCCTTCAAAAATTAATACGAACACTGAAGCGAACTACTGGCTACCCATATACTTCGCTAACTGGAACCATAAATCAATTGTAATTCCTGATGATGATGCTTTACGCATTTACAAAAATGAAGTAGACAACAAGCATGCGGTTAGCAACGCTAACCCTTATCTGCCCTTTAATAACAAGACTAAGTTAGCGTATGGCAAAAGCTACGAGTTTAGGGTAAGGCTTTCAGATATTAGCGGCGGCGGTCCGGCGGTAACAGAAAAATCTTTTGGGCTATTATCAGAAAGTCATCGGGCCCGGGTAATTTTTAAACGATATGTTTCTCCCGATTCCGTAAGGATAGTCAATGAAGCAGAAATTTTGCAGCCGAATACCGACGATCATAATTTCAATGGAGGCAGTTTGGTATTAGCAAGACCGATCATGGGGTATCCCGGCGTACTGCATACAGGAAAATATACCGATCCTGTACAACGCCTTATCAATGCTTCCCAAGCCATTCTTGATGAGCAGTTAAGTGATCCGACAAAGGCAACCGGTGGAAGGGCTTTCGGTATCGCAGATCCCGATGTAGTGAGTATTCAAATAAAAGTAGAGGTCGAAACTTTACAAATGGATAACCTCGCAAGTGATGATGGCAAGCAGAACTTTATTACATTGTACACTACCAATAGAACATTTAACAATTGGAACGAGGATAATCCAGATGAAACCATCAACGTTCCTGTCAGATTTGTTGATGAGCCAGTACTTGATCTTACAAACAAAATTGCTCCCTTTTCTGCCGTTGCCGACAATGCAAGCATACTGGCTACTGCCAACGAGATAGTGTTGCCGACCGCAAGAAATATACGCATTACTTTAAGGCCGCAGGGATTGGAACAGGACAACTATTGGGGACTTGATCCGAAAGATCCTTCTATGAACCCAAGGCTGGGCAAAACAAAAGTAATTACGATAAGGCGGGAGTCTTTCAGTGAAGAAAAACTGTTTACCGGCCTCTCTGATCCACAAGTGCTGCAAGGCATTTTCCTGCAGCCTGACCCTGTCGAAATTAATCCCGACGCCAAGTCAAAAAGAAATTTGAACGGTACCGACAGTAACAAGATGCCGGATATAGTACAGCGGTTAGCACACCAACTTAATATAGAAGCAAAGGATAAATCATTGACGGCCGCCAATGGGGATCGCCTTCAGTTTTGGTGCAGCAGCCGCATCCGTCACAACATGGCGCCTGACCACAGCAGTATTACGTTCGCTAATAAAAATGAATTGCAACACCACTGGCTGGTTTGTACAACCCTCACAATAAATCGTGACTGGACCTGGGACAGCCTCGATCCTTTGAGTTTCGAGATCCGACGTAAGTTCAGGTTTGGCGCTGATGCGGAAAAAATCGAAGAAAAGTCGTACGAAAAAATTGGCGATGTTGAAGTTAAGAAAACGGCATCCTTCCAGGCGATACAAGCCGGTGCCGACGGGCTGGTTCACAGAAACTATACAAAGATCATTTTTATTGATGCGGTAGATGGTACTCCGGTTAATGGAGCATTTCCTGATTTTATGGAAGTAAAGTATCAAATTAATACCCGCTTTCGTCCATTGCATGTACCTGCAGGCGATCGACCGTTTGAAACAGAAGTATTGCTTTTGCCAATTACCGTGAAACCACATCAGGCACCAAAGCTCATCGGCGCTGGCATTGCCCTTTCGCCCTATATCCGTAATGCCAATTATTCAAGTAGCGAAGCACGCAGGCGATACCTATGGCTGGAATTCGAAAAAGGACCTGAAGATGCCAACGATGAATTGTTTACGAGAACGCTTGCCTATGCTCCTGATCAGCTATTAAGCAATAACAATCCGTCGTTGTGGCGGCTTGAAAAGGATACTCCTTTTAACCTCGACCCAGAATTTATAAGGGTAGTTATTCCTAAAATAAACATAGATCACAACGGATTAAAAGCAATGCAACAAATGACAAAATCAAAGGATCCCGATCGGCATTTTTACCTGTTGCCATTACCGCCCGGTCTCCATTCCGAAAGCCCGCAGTTGTTTGGATTCTTTACCCAGGAATTCCGGTTTGGGCATTCAGAAAGAAAACCATGCACTGCGCAGGGACGTTTCTTTGATCCGCTTCGCATTGCAGGTTTACAATTTCCTGCTCCAACGCTTGCCTGTTTGCTTAACAGAAATGAAAAAGAAGTATCTATTTCAACCCCCTATGCACAGGCGCTATTTAATGGCCAGGATGTAACAAGCAATCCTCCCCGCACGGCCATTTGGGCGTTGCTGTATGCACAGGTGAAGCAGGCAGACGGTAAAGACTACCGGAATATTTTATTAACTGAACTAGAACTGGTACCCAACCCATTACTATCGGACAGTGATTTATTCCTGCGCTTTATTTTCGAAAAGATCAGGCGGATAGAAAATCAAAAATTACTTGATTACGAAGAAGGACTGCCCGTGACACCTTACGACGTTGTAGCGCTCGTAAAGGAGATCGGCGCCGAATTTTTGATTGAAAAACAGAAAATGGTCCGGCAGGCGAACGGCCAATGGAATAACAAAGATATTAACCAGGTGCTCGATCTTTATGGCTTACCCACCGATACTTCTTTGAGCGTAGTATGCGTGGAAGTGTTTGGGCAAATAACAAATATTAAAGAGCAAATAAATAAGCTGGAGTTTGTTGAGACGAATGAGCAGGTGCCTGGAGGACTCTTAAATTCAAGATTTCAAACAAGACGCATCATAAAGGATAATGTGCTTGTAAACTCGGAAAACAATTATGTAGAATTGGTCAACCAAATGCGCAGTGCATATGGTGTGGAAATACCGGCGAAAGGTGACGCACTGGAAGCATTCAACCGGCTTAAACCAAGACCAATGGTTAAGCCCCTTTCTGACAGCTTAGGCCACTATCGTATACTTCGCACATCGCCTCTTACTGAAGTTCCGTTTGTTTGCTGCACTGAAGAAAGTGACAATAGTCTCGGGCTGCTTTCACTAAGAGGATCGCTGGTTTGCGACTTTGCCATACCGGACAAAACAATTATTGATGGCTGGACTTTCGACAAAAGCAATTGCACTGTTCAATGCACAGGCGATATTGATAATGATGGGATAGACGAAATAATAATCACAGACGCTAAGGGCATGGCCGTCGTTAAATACAGTAAAGGTGGCTTGCGACTTATTTTCAGAGCATTAAGCAAGACGCCATTTGGTGAGTGGCTCTATGATGATCCTGCTAATGGTAGCGGCGACTACGGATATAAAATTGCTCCTTTTACCGGCGAGCAAAATGAACTGCTGCTCATCAGCAAACAAGGCATCGTCACTTTGGTATTTCAGCAGAACACTTTTACTCCCACGAGGTTGCTAAAGAACGGTCAGGTTTTTTGCAACTGGAAAGTAAATACCAACGATCGTCTGGTTGGGGTAGCGCGGCTATTTAGCGAGAATGAAACCAATATTGTTTTTGAAAACAATATTGATATGCACCTTGTATCAATGAGGAGTCCGGAGCAAACTTTCACAGCCAGAACAGGTGTTCGCTATGGCCAATGGCTCTTTAGCAGGGTAGACAATAAGATACAATGCTTTGGAGACTTCAACGGTGACGGGGTTGATGAGATTTTCATTAGCAGTCCCTGGGGTATTGGTATACTTAAATGGTCAAACGGAATTCTTACTGCTATAGCTATGATCGTTAATGGCACCAACGTGAATGGTTATGTGGTCGATAATAAACACGTGTTTGGATCTGTGGGTAACTACCTGGCGAAGAAGAACCAGGAAATAGTGGTACACAACAATTCGCAACTTCTTGCTGTACTGATACTTAATAATGGCACATTCAATTCACTTAACCTGCCTAATAAGAATTTTGTTACAGGTGACCTGGCAGGTGAGTTTGTCGCAAAACTAGATCGTGATGAAAAGTCTGATTGGGTTTTTAAAAATGCAGGAGCAGTATATGTGGTAAACGTAGATGAAACGACGGGTATTGAGATTAATAATATCATCGGGATGAACGCCGATATTAATGGATGGAAAATAAAGGTGAGTGATCTATTTGTTGGTGCAGGTAATTTTATCGGTCGAGAGAAAGAACGTCAAATGTTGATTGTGGCAGGAAAGTAAGTTAAGGCATCAGTGCGATATTTATTTACTATCTACATTAGACCATTTGCGGATGGAACATTTAAAAACAAATATGAAGCAGGGTCAAAGGTTTGGTTCTGTCGCATCTGCCAGGCATGGCAATACTTTAAAAATGTTCAGTTCATCTCTTTTTATTATTTCAAGTTCTAATTTGAACTTTGTTTTTATCGTTTTTATCAATTGTCCTCTATAGCTACCATCTGCAAATATTTTAACCACTTTTCTCCAGCTTTCACACAATTTGTTCACTACCTCAACTGCTCCATCTCTGTCTTGTACCGATGCGCTTTGTATAACTACAACTAATACCAATCCAAGGGTGTCTACAATTATAGACGCTTATCCCTTTATTTTCTTGCCTGCATCAAACCCTTTGTTTTCGCTGCTTACAAGGGTATTCTTTACCGACTGTGCATCAATAATACCTACCGTAGGCTCTTCTTTTTTACCTTCCATTACTCTTACCTTCTCAACTAATGCCTCGTGGATTACTTCAAAAATCTCTCCTTTCTTCCAAACTGAAAAATAGTAATAAACCGTTTTCCACGGATCAAAATCTCCAGGTATCATCCGCCATTGACAACCTGTTTTTACTAAATATAAAATTGCATTTACGATTTCCCTTAAATCATATTTTCTGTTTCTTTCTGTATCCAAATCTTTTAATACAATTTGCCACTGGCTATCACTTACGTTTGTTGGATAATTTGTCATACTAATTGAGTTTGTGATGATTCACAATTAGTACAGCTTCTTCTTCATTAAGTGATAGCTTCTTTATAAATACTACTTTCTTATACTCTTATCCAAATCAAATATTGATTTAAACTAATTTTAGACATCTTCTAAGTATTCAAACCTTTCTCAACCTCATAATTCACTAAAGAGATTTTAATTTGGTAGAATATGAGATATAGTTTTTTTGTACCTGTATTATTAAAACTTCCACTAGAGCCCAACACCAAGTTTGTATTGCACATGCATAACAATATGTAAAGGTGCAGTTGTGGCTTTACGAAGGGTGTAGCCATATAAATAAGTTATTAAGGTACCTTTTACGTACGCACTTAGATCACTTGTACCCGTTAATGGCACATCAAGGTGAGTAGAATACACGGCAGGATTATTCATTACCTGGGCAACAGTTAGTTTATCAGGAGCAACATTATTGTAGAGTGCAACTCCTCCATCACTGAAGTTTGAAAAGTTATTGTCAACACTTGCTCCCGATGTAATGTCCAGCGATATTTTACTTACAGTAGCGCTTTTAATATTACTTGCGCTGAAGCCGGGGGCATTAGCTTTAATTAGTGAATCGCCATTAAAGCTCGCATCTCCGCTTTGAAGTTGTGAACCTACTGCAGTGGGGGGTATATCGAACGGAATATCTTTAGAATCAGCAAAAATATCCTTCACTCCAATCGCGTCCTTAAGTTTGTTGCAGGAAGAGAATGAAAGGGAAATAGTAGCCAAACTGGTGGCGGTAACAAATAGTTTTAAAGTCTGTTCATGGTAAGTTTTAGTTTTTTAATTAGATGGTTTTGTATTAAAAAATGTTGCTTAACGTTTTCTGAAAACGAAATTGTTTTTGCCTTCCAATTCAAATTAATTTTTGTTAATGCGATAAAGACAATGGAAGAAATGGTGTTACTAAAGTGTCCAGTCCAAGCCGATGGCGGCAAGTCCGAGTAGCGTGTATGAAAGTTAAAACGTTGGTCAAATAGCTAAAACAAGCAGTAGTTGTTTTCACTGTACAACTATTTAAGGAAGAATGAAAAATAGAAATTTCAAATAAATGAATAATTAACGTAGGTAAGAGTAATTGTGCCTAACAAGTCTTTTTCTGTTTTAAGCCGCACTTAATCAGTTCTTAAATAAGTGAAAGGGAAAAATTAGTAATCCTATTTTACGCAGGTTAGCGTCTGATTTTGCAACTTCATTTGGTACAATGCGAAATCATCCGCCCTCACTTTCCTGAAACTTTAGTCGCACTTCTGTTTTTTAATTTTGTATTGGCGACAAATAAATGCGCGGTTGGCAAGGATAAAGTATGTCCGGGCGAAAGAAAAAAGACGAAGCAAACTTTTAATATCGAAATACTTTACTTAAGATTATCGAAAATTGGAACTTTTTTGTAGTCTAAGGAGATGACGAAAAAAATGCTGAGGAACTTTAAATTAATTTCACTAGGTAGCAGATGCAAAAAAAGAATAATGAACTTTAAAATTTTCTAAGGTAAAATTATGCGCAACACAGAAACAACAATCAACCCTTTAAATGGTGTCTTGATTTTCATCTGGCTAATAGAATAGAGGCGACTATATTCAATGGACGAAAGAAAAGATCGTTTGTGCAATATTTTTTTCTGAAAGCAATATTTACGGCCTCAGTTTCTACTGGGGCATTTATAGTAACAATATTTTAGGGCTGAATATTTTGGATGCTTCTTCTTAAAAATTAAACTTCTCTATGTAGCAGTTTAATTCAATTACACTCGTAGTTATTACTTTCGGCAGGTTTTATTGTTTTTATTTCCTCATTCGTATGAATACTAAATAGACAAATTTGCAAAAACAGTTTTCATGCTGCTTTATTATTTTGATAGGTAGGCAATAAAGTAAGTAGATTGCCCGTTATCACCATTTATTAATATCTGGATAGTTTCTACTTCAGTTTTTTTTTGAAATATTTGTGTTTGCCACTAACGCCCGTAAATTCTTTAGGTTTTTTATTTCTCTGTCGTTAGACTAACTAGTTCAGATTGCCTTTTTACCTATAAATATTTTTTAAGTTAGTTGCAAAATCAGGACGATTTAAACTTCGCGAAGGTTTGCAAATAGAAATAGAGTTGAGATACGACTGTTATTCCCAACTGTGTTCCGGGTGTCGATGCTGTTAATATATGTAGTAAAGCTAATAACAGCCTTTAAAAATTTGTTTATGTAATTATCATAGGTTGCGCTGTCTTTCAAGACCTTGATATGCATAGTGATAATATTTAAGGTTTGAACATATCCATTAATTTACTTAGATTTCTCGAGTAATTTTAGAGATTATCCAGTAGCAAAACAAATGAGAGCCTTTACCAAAGGGATAGCAGAGACTGTGACTAGACGCTTCCAACAATAAATGCTTTTATTAAGCCCGTTTTACGATAGGACAATTAAGAAAACGGATGCAAGCATTCCTAGCAACTGTATCTTTTTTAATTTAGCTGTCTCTCTGTTTTGCCAGTTTCCAATATTTGTTTTAGGATCAAAAATTGCAAATCCTTTGCAAAAATGCAACAAATACTATAATTTTTATTCATGACAAGGCGTAGGAATTAATAGGATCACGTGGTTCAAGCTTATCAAAAAAGTTTTTGCTTTACTAAATCTATTTAGAGTAGTCTTTTGTGCGGTTCTTCCTAGCAAAAGTAAATTTAGCTGTATAATTTATCCTATATAAAATACGTTGAGAGAATAAAAATTTGATGAAGAAAATTGATCGAACTTTTTTTGTAGCCTTTTTCGTACTAAAAGACTACTTGTCAGTGTTAGCCGTAAGAAACTGATTTATTGCCTTACATAGTTCAGGTCTACAACGGCTCCTTCATCATCCTCCTTTAAAAAAATTTTAATGTCATAGTTACAGTCCTTAATTCTATAGTTAAATTTATAAACTTCATAGCCATCTTGAACTGAAATGGCTTCCCCTTTAAGCATCTTTTTAAGATCAAATTTTAAAGCAGACAGAAAAAATCCTGGTTCTACTGAAATCATAGATAGTCCATTTGTCTCCCTTTCAATATAAAAGGAAGGATCTCCAACTCTAGTGTTTGATTTGTATAAAGAGTTGTTTTTAAAATGGCTATAGCCAAATTGTGACATAAAACCATTAAACGAAACGGAGTCTGTAAATGTTAGAAGCTTTAAGTTTGCCCAAGAGGGCTTGATAATAAAACTGTTATAAAGTTCTTTACAATCCAAAGAAAAATTATTTTGAGCTACTACAGAATACCCTGAAGTAAAAAACATGATTACTAAAAGTCTTATCTTCCAATTAGATAAATATTTTTTGTAATTAAGATTTACAAAAACTTTTAGTGTTATTGATGCCATGTAATTTAATCGGAAGTTCAGATATAGAGTTGAGAATTAACGTGTTTATTTATCAATTTATTGTAATGGTATTACAAGCTGCTACGATTGGTAAAAACCCAAAAAAGTAATTTTAATACTTTTAGCAGTAGGGCATGTGAAAAAGTAGAATTGGTTCTTTCCGGCCCGTTTTCAAATCATCGATAGTTATATTACTCAAGAACCTCAAATATACTTAAACCACTTCATCTTAACATTTTAAACGAGCATTGCGTCCTTCTCCTTTTGCCGAAAAGAATATTTTTAATTTGAAGTAATACAATTCCGTTGCCATACGTGGATAAGTAGCAAGGTCTCTTACCTAATCTCCTCCAGTTACATTGAGTTGACCTATAATTAGGCTGCTGTCGTGATAATAGTTCGTAAAATTGCCTGTCAATTTTTTCAAAATTAACCGGTGCTAGTTTTATTTTTCTTTTTATAACTTATCGAACTTATTATGGTAATGCTGATAAATTTGTTTAGTTAATAGCAGGAAACAACAATCATCCAAATAGTTCTCCCGCACTTTCAAATCTGCTCTATTTAAAGCGAATAATAACTAACTTCTTAGTCAACTTGTAGAATTTGTTGTTCTATCGTAAAAGAGCTATTGGAGTATTTGAAAAGTAGCGACGCAGCAGTGGTTGTTTTAAACAGCGACAATATAGACATTTGGTAATCCGGCAAAAGTTATTGGCCAAAAAAGTGACATAAAGGTTGTAAAGTATTTATGTAGACTTATCGGCAGCGGTGCTCAGACATACTA
>JALYZZ010000048.1 GCA_030948675.1 Bacteroidota bacterium
GCTTCAATCACACAGACATTGTTCTTGTCGCTCCAGAAATTGGTTTGATAATTAGCTGAAATGCCACCTAAAAAAGCATTGCAGCCAAAACCAGTATTACGGAGTATGTGTGCGATCATTGTACTAACAGTGGTTTTGCCATGCGTACCTGCAACACAGATATTAAAAGAACTTTCTGTAATAATCTTCAATACATCGCTTCTCTTTACTACCTTATAATGATTGCTCTGATAAAACTGCAACTCAGCATGACTAGCAGGAACTGCAGGTGTATAAATAACTAAATCGACCTGTTTTGGTATTAATGAAAGATTTTCTTCATAATGAATATCAATCCCTTCTGCCTGCAATTGTTGGGTCAGTATTGTCGATGTTTTATCATAACCACTAACCTTTACTCCCTGTGTATTGAAATAGCGAGCAATAGCACTCATCCCGATACCACCAATGCCGATGAAATAGAGGCGCTGGTAACCCTCTACCGCTAAAGGGGTACCTGGCAAGTCGCTAATATTTTTCGATTCACTCATTACTCAGTTACCATTATTTTGTTTGATCCATCCAAGTGTTTTCCGTTTTTCAAGTCTCCCTTCAATAAGATTTAGAGTGTCTTTAATATTTCCCTGGCTATTACTTCATCAGCATTCGTTACTGCCAGCTTTGCAATGTTCTCACTCAATTCTTTTTGTAATCCCTTATTTTGAGCCAGCGATATGGTCATTCCTATAAGCTTTTCATTTGCCTCACTATCTTTTATCATCAGCGCTGCTTTTTTGTTTACCAGGGTTTGTGCGTTTACCGTTTGATGATCTTCGGCAGCGTATGGAAACGGAACAAATATTACCGGCTTTTTTGCTACACATAGTTCAGTTACCGCCATTGCTCCCGACCTGCTGATGACTATGTCAGCGGCTGCGTAAGCCATTTCCATTTGTGTTATAAACTCGTCTACCCAAATGTTTAAACGGTTTTTTGCTTTGTCTTTATAAACCGCTGCCGTTGTTTTGCCGGTTTGCCAAATGAGCTGCAAGTTTCGTATGTCAAACGTATCCAGCTTATTTGCCAGTGCTTCGTTAATGCTTCTTGCACCGAGGCTTCCTCCAACGGCCAGCACTATTGTTTTGTCTTCGCTAAGATTAAAAAACCTGCAAGCTTGCGATCGTGTTGCACTCGACTGAGCAATTGATTTTCTTACAGGATTGCCCGAAACCAAAATTTTCGAAGCAGGAAAAAACTTCTCCAATCCATCTGATGCCACAAATACTTTCGTCGCCCTCTTTCCCAGCATTATGTTTGTTCGACCCGCAAATGAGTTGCTCTCATGTATGAATGTTGCAATACCCCTTAGCTGTGCTTGCTTCAATACAGGAAAGCTTGAATATCCACCAACACCAACCACTGCATCCGGCTTAAATTCATCTAATATTTTTCTTACCTGGAAAAAGCTTTTGATGAGCTTATAAGGCAATCCAATATTTTTTATTAAAGAACTTCTGTTGAAACCTGCTATGTCTAACCCTTCTATTTTATAACCTGCCTGGGGCACTTTTTCCATTTCCATTTTGCCCTTTGCCCCTACAAATAAAATGTCTACTCCCGGTTCCAGTTGTTTAATAGCGTTTGCTATTGCTATCGCGGGAAAAATATGACCGCCTGTTCCTCCACCTGCGATGATTATCCGCCTCCCTTTCCCTTGAAGATAGTCACCTAAAACACTTTGATTATTTGAGTCAAATTCTTCCATCAATTGTTCTTTTCTTACTTCTTCCATCCTCTTCTTCCTAACTCCTAACTACTCCTTACCCCACAACCTCTTCAACTTCTTTTTCAAGCTTGTTTTTCTTAAAAGTTTCCTCCTTTTGATCAACTGGCTTTGACACCTCCTCGTCTACAGATGTTGGAGAAGTTTTACCTTCCAATTGCTCTACGTTCCTGGCTACGCTCAACACAATTCCAATAGACGCACAGGTAAATAGAAACGAACTTCCACCCATACTAACCAGTGGCAGCGTGACACCGGTAACAGGTACAAGGTTTACTGCAACGGCCATATTTGCCATTGCCTGGATGACCAGTGTAAAGCTTAATCCCAAAGCCAGGAAGGCGCCGAAAGCAAACGGACATTTTCGAAACAGCCGTATACATCGGAGCAGAAATACCAGGTAAATAAATATGATGATTGCTCCACCAACTAATCCATACTCTTCAAGAATTACAGCATAGATCATATCAGAATAAGGATGAGGCATAAAGTTTTTTGCTTCGCTATTACCCGGCCCAACACCTATGATCCCGCCTTTTGCGATAGCGATTTTTGCCTGTTGTACCTGGTAAGGCGTTTCGTCGGCACTTGCATATATAAAGTCTTGTACACGCTTTATCCATGTGCCAATTCTACCGTGCGACTTCAACTCAGTAATGGCAACGCTCTTGGTTTGCTTTTCGGTGTTCTTATCGTAAGTACCGACAGCGATAGCAACCAGTAAAAGAACAGGAACGACACCAATAGCTATTGTTGCAAGTATATGTTTTACCTGTGCTCTTCCTATAAACATGAGCAGTAAACCGGTGGCACCTGTTAATAATGCAGTAGATAAGTTTGCAGGAGCTATCAGCATACAAATAATTCCAATGGGAATAATGATAGGCAAATAGCCCGTTTTAAAATCCTTTATCACATCTTGCTTACGACTTAGCTGACGGCTTAAATACATAAATAATCCAAGTTTGGCAAGGTCGCTGGTTTGAAAGGTCATATTGATGATCGGCAACTTTATCCAGCGGCTTCCATCATTTATTGTTGCACCAAAAAAGTAAGTAAAAATCATTAGCGGTATTGCCGCAAGAAAGAGATACAATGCAAACCTGGAGTACAACGTATAATTGATGCGATGCGCAAAATATATAACAATGATGCCCAGCACAATGAATGCAAATTGCTTGAATAAGTAAACTTCTGTATTGCCTTTATACATCTTGTAAGCTAGTGAGCCTGTGGCGCTGTACACTACCAAAAGAGAAGTAATAGCCAGCAGAATAACAATGCCCCAAATATACTTATCACCCTTGGTTCTCTTAAGCAAACCACGGCCTGCGCCTACCGCTTGCATGTCTGAGAATGGTTTATCGAAGAATTTATTCATTTTAAATCAGGTTTAAGTTTCAGTGCCGCAGGTTTAGGGCCTTTCACCCTATGCCTTCTACCTTTCACCTTGTTATAACTCCTTCACCGCATCTTTAAACTTTTTTCCTCTTTCCTCATAATTTTTAAATAGATCAAAGCTTGCACACGCCGGACTTAGCAACACAGCTTCGCCTTTTGCTGCAAGGCTAAATGCGGTTGTAACTGCATCGTGCGCATTTTGTGTATCAACAATTGTTTTGATTACATCTTTAAAAGCTGCATGAATCTTTTTGTTGTCCACACCCATACATACAATGGCTTTAACCCTTTCTCTTACCAAATCTTCTATGAATGAATAGTCGTTTCCTTTATCAACTCCACCAAGTATAAGCACTGCCGGCTTTTTCAGGCTCTCGAGTGCAAACCAGGTACTGTTAACATTAGTTGCTTTGCTATCGTTTATGAATTCAACACCGCGTATAGTTGCTACATACTCCATACGATGTTCAAGGCTTTTAAAGGTTTTTATTGCCTCCCTGATCTTTTCCTTTCGAATGCCAAGGGTAGACGCTGCAATACCTGCTGCCATGGTGTTGTGTTGATTGTGAATTCCTTTCAGAGCAAAGTCATAAATACTCATACTCACGCGTTCTTCCTGTATCTTCAGCATCATCTGATCTGCTTTGATGTAGGCTCCTTTCTTTACTTCTTGTTTCATGGAAAATGGCAGTTGGTTTGTATGTAGGGTTAAAGTCATTAGTTTTTCCGTGATCACTGTATCATCTAAATTGTAAATGAAATAGTCATCCTTAGTTTGGTTTTCAATAATCCTGAACTTGCTGTTTATATAGTTTTCAAACTTGTATTCGTACCTGTCTAAATGATCTTCGGTTATGTTTAGCAACACAGCAACATCGGGTCTAAACGCTTTTGTATCATCCAATTGAAAAGAACTTATTTCAGCTACGTAAAGCGGCTTCGGATCTTCTGCTACCTGCTTCGCGAACGAGTAACCGATATTTCCAACCAGTGCACAATCGAGACCTGCAACCTTAGCTATATGATAGATCAGCGATGTTGTTGTACTCTTGCCATTGCTTCCTGTAATCGCTACTATCTTACTATCCCCCTTAAACCTATATGCTAATTCAATCTCACTTATCACCGGAATTTCTTTCGCTCTTATCTTTTTTAACAGCTCATTCTTTTCCGGAATGCCGGGACTTTTTACAATCTCATCTGCACTTAAAATGCTTTCTTCGGTATGTCCACCTTCTTCAAATTTTATTTCATTAGCTAACAGTTCTTGCTTATAGCTATCTTTCAATACACCGCCATCACTGAGAAAAACCGTGTAACCTTTCTGCTTTGCAAGTAATGCTGCACCTACACCACTCTCGCCCCCGCCGAGTATGACAAGTAACCTCTGCGCCCCTGATTGAGGACTGCTGTTTAAACTCATATCATTTTCACTAGTTGTCAATACAGGCTGTTGCTTCTTTTCTTTTTGTTACCATCCATCTTTCTTCATTCGTCATTGTTGCGTCGCACTCTTGTACTTTTAGAACATTAATCATCACTTCCAATCCCAATTATCCCAGCAATCCCACGCATCCCAGTTCAGACATTACCTTATCTTCAAGCTCATTATTGAAAACACCACACATAATATTGTTACAATCCAAAACCTAACTGCTATCTTGCTTTCGTGATAACCTTCTTTCTGATAATGGTGATGCAGGGGACTCATCTTAAAAATTCGCCGTCCTTCGCCATATTTCTTTTTCGTGTATTTGAAGACGGACACTTGTATAATCACGCTTACCAACTCAATTAAGAACACGCCGCAAATGATGGGAATCATTAATTCTTTGCGAATAATGATAGCAAGTGATGCAATGATACCTCCCAGAGCAAGGCTGCCGGTATCGCCCATAAATACCTGGGCGGGAAATGCATTGTACCACAAAAAACCAATACATGCTCCGATAAACGCTCCGATAAAAATGCTTAGCTCACCAAGATTAGGGATGTACATGATGTTGAGGTATTCGGCCAATCTTACATTTCCGCTTACGTATGCAAATACACCCAGACAAACACCAATGATGGCCGAGACTCCGGTTGCCAATCCGTCAAGACCATCTGTGATATTAGCACCATTTGAAACGGCGGTAATAATAAATATGACAATGATGATGTATAAGACCCACGTAAAACGTTGCAGTGCTTCAGGTAATAACTTAGAATAATTAAACTCGTGGTTTCTTACAAAAGGTATGGTTGTTATTGGAGTTTGAACCAGGGCAAACCTATGTGGTCGGCCACCAATTATTCTTGTCACTTCGTTCACTTTCCTTTCGCCTTTATGAATGGTTTCTACACCCGCCTTTGTAATAATCTCGCGTTCAACATTTACGCTCGAATTGAAGTACAAGGTTGCTCCAACTATAATTCCCAACACTACCTGGCCGAATACCTTAAACCTTCCGGCGAGTCCATCACTGTCTGATTTTTTATAATTAACTCCCTTCTCCTTTGCAATTCGTTTAGACCGCAACTTTAAATAGTCATCTATAAAACCGATGATGCCTAACCATATAGTACTTAGGAGCATTAATCGTACATACACCTTATCAAGGTTGCCAAATAATAAGGTAGGTATGATGATAGCGAGCAGAATGATAATACCTCCCATCGTTGGCGTACCTTTCTTTTGCTGTTCACCTGCAAGCCCTAAGTCTCTTACCGTTTCACCCACTTGTTTTTTAAGCAAAAACCTGATAAGCCTTTTTCCATACACTGTAGTAATTATCAGCGAAAGCAATACAGCCAACAGCATCCTGAAAGTGATGAACTGAAACAGCCCACTCCCCGGAAACTTTATTCCTGCTTTTGCCAGCCATTGATATATGTAGTACAGCATGTTAACACCAGCCCCCCAAGGGCTTTTAAGAAAATTGATAATATACCTTTACTCTTTGCGCCCTCTTTCTTGCACCTTATACCCTTAATCTCTTTCCCTCAATAGGCACCCTTCAACTGTTATCTCAAATCACTTCTCAAACAACTCAAACATTTCTTTCAAAACCTCCTTATCATCAAATGGATTTTTTACACCTTTTATGTCCTGGTATTTTTCATGTCCTTTGCCCGCAACTAATAAAATGTCGAAAGGTTTTGCCATGCTTACCGCCATCTTAATCGCATCTTTCCTGTCGGCCACTGACATAAACTTCCTTCTGGCGGCGCTTCCTAATCCTTCCTCCATATCCTTAATTATTTGCACCGGATCTTCGCTTCGGGGATTGTCACTTGTAAAAATTACGCGGTCACTCAGCTCGCATGCGATCTCCGCCATTTCAGGTCTTTTTGTTTTGTCTCTGTCGCCGCCGCATCCTACTACAGTTATTACTTGTTCGTTTCCCTGACGCAGCTTTTTAATTGTGTAAAGAACATTTTCCAAGGCATCGGGTGTGTGTGCATAATCAACAATTCCTATTATTTTAGAAGTACTGATGACATAGTCAAAACGCCCTTCTGCACTTGTCAGCAAGCTCATGATAGTGAGCACTTCCTCGCTGTTTTCACCCAGGCATAATGCAGCACCATACACTGCCAGAATATTATACGCGTTGAATTCACCAATCAATCTGAAATGAACTTCTTTATCGTTCACAGTCATTACTAAACCTGTAAGTAAGTTCTCCAGAATTTTGCCCTTGAACTCTGCTACGGTTTGCAAGCTGTAAAAGTGTTTTTTGGCGGCGGTGTTTTGCAGCATGACCTGCCCTCTTTTATCATCGAGGTTAGAGATAGCAAAGGCAGCTGCGGGAAGATTGTCGAAAAACCTTTTCTTTACCCTGATGTATTCATCAAACGTTTTATGATAGTCCAAATGATCATGGGTGATGTTGCTAAAAATACCGCCAACAAACTCAACTGCTGTTACCCGATGCTGGTGAATGGCATGGCTGCTAACTTCCATAAACACGTGTGAACATCCGGCATCTACCATTGTTTGCAGCAGTGCCTGTAAACTGATGGCATCAGGCGTGGTATGCGTTGCTGGAACGACAGTGTTACCCACCTGGTTTTGAACCGTACTTATCACCCCACACTTATAGCCCAGTTTTGTAAAGAGCTTATATAGAAGGGTGGCAATAGTGGTTTTTCCATTGGTGCCTGTTACCCCAACCAGTTTCAACTTGGTCGATGGCTGCCCATAAAAGTTATGAGCCATATACGCCACGGCTTCTGCAGCGTTATTTACCTGCAGGTAAGTGATATTCGCTGTTAATGCAGCCGGCATTACTTCGCAAACAATCACTGTCGCCCCTTTTTCAATCGCAGCATTAATAAAATCATGACCATTACTAACAGAGCCGGTGATAGCAGCAAATACAGAACGGGCAGTAATCTTTCGGCTATCAATCTGTATGTCTTTTACATCCAGATTGGTTATTCCAGTTACGGCCTTTAAGCGTACGTTGTATAATATGTCCTGTAGTTTTGCCATAACCTCGCTTCGACCCTCTTTAACAAAAGAGGAGAAAAAGTATTTAGTTGAGTTGTATGCTTATTGATTGTCCTTTTGAAATGCTTTGTCCTGGCGGTATTGTTTGGGTTATAACCTTTCCACGGCCTTTTACCATTACTTTCAACCCCACATTTTCACAGAGATAAACAGCGTCTTTTAAACCCATACCTAACAATTCCGGCATTCTCTTCATGCTTATTTGCTGGCTCGATAACACGTTGGCTGCACCTTGTTTATATATTCTGCTATAATTGCCTTTTGCTTCGTTTGCCGCTACACTTACTCCTAATTGTTCTGCTATTCTTTTTATATCCTTTGTATATCCTGCATAGCTGTACCAACTGCTGTCGTTCCTGGTGAAGGTGTCAATGGTATTGTGCTTCTGGTTGACCTTTAAAATAAATATCTGGTCTGAGATTTCTTTAAAAACCGGCCCTGCTACAGATGCCCCAAAATAGTTTGCAGCATGTGGTTTGTTTTTAATGGTGACAATGATGGTGTATTGCGGATTATCGGCAGGAAAATATCCTACAAAAGTTGATTGATAAATTTTGTCTTCATAGCCCCTGCTGCCATTGGCAACAAGTGCAGTTCCTGTCTTTCCTGCTATCGGGTAATAATTGCTTTTTAAGCCTTTACCTGTTCCTTCAAGTACTACTCCTTCAAGGCATTCCTGTAATTGCCGCAGCGTAGATGTACTGCAAATACTGTCTTTTAAAACGATGGGTTGAAACTGTTGAATGGATCTGCCGTCTTCTCTTATTTCATTTACCAGGTATGGTCTCATCATTCTGCCCTGGTTGGCAA
>JALYZZ010000070.1 GCA_030948675.1 Bacteroidota bacterium
ATAAAATTGTAGTGACGATGTAGACAGAGGTTGCAGTTTTTCGTTGATCTGCAGCGAGTCTCCCGGGTGATTAACCCTGATATTATAAGCATCCCGGGTTCGTTTATACCACATATTGTTAAAAACCCAAAAGCCAGCCATGGTACCTACTGCAGCATACACAATAGGTATTTTCCAATATTCCCTATTATATGCCTGTCCCCAACCGGGCAGGATAAGTGATCGCAGGGTAGCAGTTCCCGGATCATGTCTGGGCACTGTTTTAACCGTATCCTTGTTAATTATATTAATAGCTGTATCCTTTGTAAATGCAGGATTTTTTATTTCAGTAGTTGAGTCTGTACGAATAAATGTTGGCTTGCCGTTTTGCGCCTCAGCCTGGTCATTGTAAAATAAGAGCACGGCTACTATCAATATTATCAGGCCTTTCATAATTACTTCATCCGAAATTTTAAGAGGTGGGCACATTCATTTGCTCCAAAATTTTATTTAGTTCCTGTAAAGAGTAGTAATCTATACTAATGCTGCCAAAGCCATTTTTGTTGTGAGCGAGTTTTACTTTAGTAGCAAAATGAGAAGCTAAGTTATCTTCAATGCGCTTGTATGCCGGCGGTAAGGCTGACTTTACAGAAGGTTTAACAGGCTTGTCTTCATTTTTGTATAGCTGTCTTACCAGTTCTTCGGTCTGTCTTACGCTCAACCCTTTTTCCTTTATTTCATTAAAAATAAATAGTTGCCTGTCCACAGTATCTACGTTTACAATTGCCCTTGCATGGCCCATGCTTAAGCTGCCGTTTCTTACAGAAAGTTGAATGTCGGGCGGAAGTTTTAATAAACGAATGTAATTAGTAACGGTACTTCTTTCTTTTCCCATTCTTTCTGCCACCTGCTCTTGTGTATAATCTAGTTCTTCCATCATGCGCTTATAGCTTAAACCAACTTCAATTGCATTAAGGTCTTCACGTTGCAGGTTTTCTAATAAAGCAAGTTCAAGTAATTGCTGATCGTTTGCATGTCGCACGTATGCAGGGATATCAGTAAGTCCTGCAATTTTTCCTGCACGCCATCTTCTTTCACCGCTTATTAGCTGATACCTGCCGTTAGCAAGTTGGGTAACGGTAACCGGTTGAATGATATCGTGGAGTTTAATAGATGCAGCAAGTTCATTCAGTGACTGCTCATCAAAGTCGCGACGTGGCTGTTTTGGATTAATAGAAATCTTGTCCATCCCAATCCTGTTGATACCAGTGACTGTTTCAACAACCGGTGCTTTTAACGTTCCTGCAGTTGTTTTTAGATCTGAGTCTATGTTTTGTAAAAGGCTCCTGATGCCTTTTCCCAGCGCATCTTTTTTATTTGGCTGATTCATTGTTATTCAAGTTTCGGAGGAAGACTGTTGTAAGTTTAGGGTTTGAAGTTTAAAGTTTAAAGTCATTGGTTGTATCAGGTCAATGCTAATTTTCAGTAAGAGCCTGCGAAGCAACGGCTGTGGAAGGCTAATCTCCCGAAGGTGCAAACGCTCATCATAACGCCAAACAAAATACCCGAAAACTTAAAAATTCCTACTTTAAACTCTCCTTACTCCAACATCCTTTCTTCCTGGGTTATTCTTGTGAGGTCGTTTTTTTGGAGAATTTCTTTAGCGAGGTTCAGATAATTAACAGCGCCTTTGCTATCTGCATCATATAAAATGACAGGCTTTCCGAAGCTTGGGGCTTCGCTTAGCCGGGTGTTTCGGTGAATAATGGTACTAAAAACCATTTCATCAAAATGTCTTCTCACCTCGCTCACGACCTGGTTGCACAAACGCAGCCGGCCATCATACATAGTCATCAAAATGCCTTCGATCTGTAATGCCGGGTTTAGCCTGTTTTGAACTATTTTAATGGTATTTAACAATTTTCCCAATCCCTCCAATGCAAAAAATTCGCACTGTACGGGTACAATTACACTGTCTGCTGCTACCAGCGCATTTACGGTAATTAGACCAAGCGAAGGTGAACAATCAATTACTATGAAATCATATTCATTTTTTACCGTTGCCAGCAGATGCTTCATCACGTTTTCGCGGTTAGGGTAGTTGATCATCTCAATCTCCGCACCTACCAGGTCAATGTGCGAGGGGATAACGTCTAAGTAAGGTATATCGCTTTTTAAAATAACATCTTGCGAGGAGGTATTATTGACCATGCAATCATATAAGCTGCTGGTTACGTTATGCAAATCAAAACCCACTCCGGTTGTACTGTTTGCCTGTGGATCTGCATCGACCAACAGTGTTCTGTATTCTAACACGGCAAAACTGGCAGCCAGATTAATGGCCGACGTCGTCTTGCCCACACCACCTTTTTGATTTGCAACGCCGATAATTCTTCCCATTTCAGTTATTCTCGTATTCTGTTTTTACAATTTTACTTATAATTCTATTGTTTGACCAATTTCAGGCAATAGTAATGTTTTTCCTTCAGCCTTAAAAGCAGCAATTGCTTTTTCAGTATCAATTTTAATGAAACCAAAAGTATTGTAATGCACCCCTACCACTACGTCGCATTTCACAAAGTCGGCGGCAATCACTGCGTCGTCAATGTCCATTGTAAAGTTGTCGCCTATTGGTAGTATGCAGAAGTTGAGTTTAGCCCATTTTGGAATTAGCTGCATGTCGAGCGTAAGTGCGGTATCACCTGCATAATAAAAATTCTCATACTTGGTTGTACAAACAAAACCCATCGGGTTTCCTCCATACGAGCCGTCCGGTAAACTGCTGCTGTGATGAGCTACTACGCATTTGACCGTTCCAAAATCAAACTTCCATTTACCACCCGTATTCATCGGGTGCGTATTTTCAATTCCCTGTTTTTTTACCCATTCTATTACTTCGAATGCGCCTACCACTTTGGCTCCGGTACGTTTTGCAATGCTGACACAGTCGGCAATATGATCACTATGACCGTGGGATAAGAAAATAAAATCCGCCCCGATTGTATTAATATCTATATCGGCAGCTAATTGATTATGAGTGATAAATGGATCAAACAAAATAGTTTTGCCCTCAATCTCAATAGAGAAGCAAGCATGTCCAAAACTCGTAAGCAGCATAAAAAATATTTTATTGTTTTTGTGATTTAAAATTAGCACCAACACCTTTACCATAGCAAGATGTGTTATTTCTGACTATGCGCAAAAATACAGCATACTTAAACAAATTGCTGTATTAACAGTTAATAGCTGCTGTGAAGTTTTCAACAGTTACATCAGTTAATGCAATTGTCTTCACATTACTTTGCAAAAAAATAACACATGCGCAACCGAAGCAGTTGGTGGATTATAATAGTAATTATGCTAATGCTTGACCTATATGTTTTTCAGGTAGTTAAAGCGTTGGCATTAGAAACTTCAGAAAGAACTAAATTTATTATTTACGCTGTTTACTGGACTGTGTCAATGCTATCGATTGCTTTCTTATTGTTGTTGCCATATATAAATACCGACATCTGGCCAAAGAACGTGCGCAATTATTTGTTTGCTGCAATAGCAGGTTTGTTCATTGCAAAATTACTGGCAGCCATATTTTTTTTAGTAGATGATGTCAGGCGGGGAATTACATGGATACTAAGCAAAATGTTTCCGGAAAATA
>JALYZZ010000072.1 GCA_030948675.1 Bacteroidota bacterium
GCATGATGGGCTCCGGAGGTTTTATTGTGCTTGACGAAGACCAGTGTGTTGTTCGTCACACGTTAACTTTAGCCCGTTTTTATCATCATGAAAGCTGCGGCCAATGTAGCCCTTGCCGGGAAGGTACTGGTTGGATGAAACGGGTTTTGTATAATTTGGAATACGGAAAGGGCAAGTTAAGTGATATTGATTTATTGTGGGATATTCAAAGAAGGATTGAGGGAAATACAATTTGTCCGCTTGGTGATGCTGCTGCCTGGCCGGTTGCTGCTGCAATAAGACACTTTAGAGACGAATTTGAATGGCATGTGCTACATCCCGAAGAAAGCCAGGTAAGAAACTTTGGTTTAGCACATTATGCCGATGCAACAGAAGTAACAGTATAGGTATTCATTAAATAATTTAACTTATAAACTTTCCACGTTGCAACTTAGGTTGCATTGAGTAAAAAAAGGAAATAATGGCTGACGAAGTAAAAAAAGATCCTCCTGCAAACTTTAAAGTAACTATCGACAACATTACAGTTGAGGTGGCACCGGGAACGTCTATATTAATGGCTGCAAGAAAGATTGGAGGCGATGTTACACCACCTACTATGTGCTTCTATAGCAAGCTAAAGGGAAGTGGAGGTAAATGCCGGACCTGCCTGGTAGAGGTTGCAGCAGGATCTACTGCCGATCCGCGCCCAATGCCTAAACTAGTAGCAAGTTGCCGTACCAACGTAATGGATGGAATGATTGTAAAAAGCATCACAAGTGAGAAAGTTTTGGACGCCCGTAAGGGAGTTGTCGAATTTTTATTGCTAAACCATCCGCTTGATTGTCCTATTTGCGATCAGGCAGGTGAGTGCCATTTGCAGGATTTAAGCTATGAGCACGGAAAGGAAGAAACAAGGTATGAGTTTCAACGTAGATTGTTTGAGAGAGAAGATATAGGCCCCTACATACAATTGCATATGACTCGTTGCATACTCTGTTATCGTTGCACGTATATAGCTGACCAAATTACTAATACAAGAATGCATGGCATTTTAGACAGGGGTGAGCATGCGCAGATCAGCACTTATATTTCTAAGGCGATAGACAATGATTTTAGTGGAAACATGATTGATGTTTGTCCGGTAGGTGCTTTAACTGATCGAACATTTCGTTTTAAACAAAGGGTTTGGTTTTTAAAACCCCTGAATGCACATAGAGATTGCGAAAAGTGTTGCGGCAAAGTAACTATTTGGAACAGGGGCGACGAAGTTTTTAGAGTTACTGCCCGCAAAGATGAATGGGGTGAGGTGGAAGACTTCGATGGTGAAACGGGCTGGATCTGTAACATTTGCCGCTTCGATAAAAAGAAAACCAGCGACTGGGTGATTGAAGGACCTAGAAAAATAAATAGGCATTCTGTTATTTCTGCCAATCATTATTTGAATGATTTAAAAGTTCCTCATGAGACTATTGCAGAAGTAATGGGTGGAAGGAAGCCAAAACTGCTAATGGACATCCATAGAGTAAGTGAGGTAAACAAACCAAACGTACATTTGAGCGAAATTGAAGGCCCGGCTACCAGCGAGGTTTTTAACAAGGGAAATGTAAAGGAACTGCCGGCGTAGACTTCATTCACGAATTAAAGAAATCCACATAAATAATGTTGCTTTTACAAATTGATTGGGCGCTCTTGTTTGAAAAACTTGCACTGATAGGTGCAATCATTACGGCTTCGTTGGTTATTGCTATGTACTCAACGTGGGGAGAACGGAAGGTAGCGGCAATCTTACAAGATAGAAAAGGTCCAAATCGCGCGGGTCCATTTGGACTTTTACAGCCGCTATCCGACGGCGGCAAGCTCTTTTTTAAAGAGGAAATTATTCCAAACACTTCTAATAAAGCCCTTTTTATTTTAGGCCCATGCCTGGCGATGCTCACAGCAATGATGACTAGTGCGGTTATTCCCTGGGGCAACCAAATTCATATTGGTATCTTCGGCATTAACCGAACTGTAAACCTACAGATTGCAGATATTAATATTGGTATTCTTTACATTTTTGGAGTTGTAAGTACCGGTGTCTATGGAATAATGATTGGGGGTTGGGCAAGTAATAATAAGTTTTCGCTGATGGCCGCCATGCGCGGAGCCTCCCAGGTAATCAGCTATGAGCTTGCGATGGGTCTTTCTATGATCGCCTTGTTAATGCTGAGCGGATCTCTTAGTTTAAAAACGATTGCTGAGCAGCAAGTGCAAGGACATTGGTGGAATGTCGTCTACCAACCTATCGGGTTTCTTATTTTCATTATTTGTGCCTTCGCCGAATGCAATCGCGCACCTTTTGATTTGCCTGAAGCGGAGAATGAGTTGAACTTCGGTTACCACCAGGAATACTCTAGCATGAAACTAGGTTTTTATCTTTTTGCTGAGTATATCAACATGTTTATTAGCAGTGTTATTATGGCAACCTTATATTTCGGCGGTTACGATATGCCTTTTGTAAACGAAGCTAATTTGCCGGTCAATATTGCAGCACTTATTGGCTTTATTGCATTGTTTGGTAAAACCTTCATCCTCATTTTCATCTTTATGTGGGTGCGTTGGACGCTACCTCGCTTTAGATACGACCAGCTGATGAATTTGGGATGGAAGTCACTTATTCCCCTCGCTCTTGTTAATATGTTTATTACTGGTGCCGTGATACTTTGGAGACAGGGTTAGTCGATGTTTACAAAACCCCTTGAATTTTTGCTGGATTAAATAAAGTTGGTGGGTTAGAAGTAGAAAAATATTTTTGCAAACCTTTTTAAAAGCTAAAAGCTGGCAGCAAGATGCTAATAGCTTTCTTTATAATATGCAGCCGTTAACAAATAAAGTAAAACAAGTAGAACGTAAGCCAATGACCTTTCTTGAGAGGTTATATCTTCCTGCGATTTTTAAAGGCATGGCAATTACGTTTAGTCATATTTTTAAGAAAGTTCCGACAATTAGTTATCCTGAACAGAAACGGCCATTTGCGAAAGTTTTTCGCGGACTACAGGTTTTAAATCGTGACGAGCAGGGACGTGAGAAATGTACCGCTTGTGGACTGTGTGCGTTAGCTTGCCCTGCAGAAGCCATTACAATGGAAGCTGGAGAAAGACAACGCGGCGAGGAGAATTTGTATCGTGAAGAAAAATACGC
>JALYZZ010000079.1 GCA_030948675.1 Bacteroidota bacterium
ATCCTGGGAGCTGTTCGAAAAACAGGATGATGCGTATAAGGAAAAAGTATTTCCGAAAAACCTGCGAAAGCGGCTAGCTGTTGAAGCCGGATCAACATTAGGCTGGCATAAATATGTTACTGATGAAGGTGACGTTATCGGAATGCACACATTTGGAGAGTCTGCCCCGGCAGAAGCATTGTTCGAACTGTTTGGGTTTACTATAGACAATGTGGTTAAACGGGCAAAAGCATTGCTTTCAAAATAGCCTGACTTGTAAAACGTTGAAAGCTATACTTTTACAATATCTTCAAATCTTGCGGTTGTTAAGCAGGTGCATGAAAAGATGCAGTACAAGTGAGTGACACAACAGAAGAGAAATTGGAAAACCATAGATCGTTTCCAAAAAGAATTAAAATATAAGGTTCTAACAATAGAATTTGACATCACCCATGAAAGTAGGGATTGCAGCAGATCACGGAGGTTTTCATTTAAAGCAGTTTCTTTCTACAGTAATAGCAAAACTTGGGCACGAGCTGGTAGATTTTGGAGCTGAAGAACTAAATGACCAGGACGATTATCCTGATTTTGTTATTCCATTAGCGCAGGCAGTGGCAAACAAACAAGTGGATCGTGGTATTGCTGTATGCGGCAGCGGAGTAGGAGCGTCAATTGCAGCGAACAAGGTGAAGGGCGTGCGCGCTGCTCTTGTACACGATCATTTCTCTGCACATCAGGGCGTTGAAGACGATGACATGAACTTGATATGCCTTGGTGGCAGGGTAGTTGGCGACAATGTAGCACAGGAAATAGTACAAACATTTTTAAAGGCTTCTTTTACAAATGCTGAAAGGCATGTACGAAGGCTTAAGAAGGTAAAACAACTGGAGGAATAGCCGCAAGCTTTTAGCTGCAAGCTTTCTGCAGGATATTTTTAGAGCTAATAGCTAGCGGCTAACAGCTTAAAAACTTTTAAAACACATATATATGGAATCGAATAGAGTAAAAAAAATTCATGATTTTGATCAAAGTGTCTGGCTCGACTTTATAGATCGCAAGATTATGAACACAGGAGAACTGGAAAAACTGATCAACGATGACGGAGTAAGAGGAATTACCTCTAATCCGGCAATTTTTGAAAAAGCAATTAGCAGCAGTTCTGATTATGATGAGGATATAAAGACCTTGTCTAAAGAAAAGCAGGACAATGAAGAGTTGTTTTATGCGATGGCAATTAAAGATATTCAAAGGGCTGCCGATATGCTGGCACCTGTATACAATGAGGAGGTGAAAGGTGCAGATGGATACGTAAGTTTGGAAGTGTCTCCCTTATTGGCAAAAGATACAGAAGCTACTGTGCAACAGGCCAGAGATCTGTGGAAAAAAGTAGGCCGTGAAAATGTAATGATTAAGATACCCGGAACTGCCGAGGGTTTGCCAGCCATAAAGACGTGTATCAGTGAGGGGATTAATATAAATGTTACCCTTCTTTTTGGTCTTCCGCGGTACGAGAAGGTTACAGAAGCATACATTTCAGGCCTTGAAGCACGTGTTGCAAATAACCAACCAATCGACCAAATTGCCTCGGTAGCAAGTTTTTTCCTTAGCCGGATAGATGTTATGGTAGATACCATGCTGCAGGAAAAAGGCTTGTCGAACTTAAAGGGAGAGGTGGCCATTGCTTCTGCTAAAAAAGCCTATGAGATTTATAAGCGGGTGTTTAGCGGAGAGCGGTTTAAAAAACTCGAAGAGAAGGGTGCGAAACCACAACGGTTATTATGGGCAAGTACAGGCAGCAAAGACCCTGCATTTAGCGACGTAAAATATGTTGAGGCTTTAATAGGTCCAAAAACAGTCAATACAATTCCGATGGAAACACTGGAAGCTTTTCGTGATCACGGCAAGGCTGCCAACATGTTAGAAACCGGGCTTGATAAAGCAACAAACGTCTTAAACGAATTAAAAAGGGTGGGTATCAATCTTGATGAAATAACGCAAAAGCTGGAAGATGAAGGAGTAGAGAAATTCAACAAGCCATACCACAAGCTTATGGATGCCATCGAGACACAGAGGAAGCAACTGAGCTAGGTTAAGTTGAGCAACCTCTCGTTTGCGACTGCAGGTTGATAACCAGAATCAATTAATTCAACAGGAAAAAATACTTCAAAAGAAATTTTGTAATCATTATGGACGGCATACAAGAAAACCAGTTAACATTTGGTATGATAGGTCTTGGCACCATGGGTCGAAACCTGTTATTGAACATGGCGGAGCATGGGTTTGCAGTGGCTGGATACGACAAAGACCCCGAGAAGGTAAGATTGCTGGCTGAAGAGGGAAAAAGTTCTCCGGTTAAGGGTTTTGAAACTTTGCCCGCATTTATTCAAAGTCTCAAAAGCCCTAAAGTAGTTATGATGCTGGTGCCCGCTGGTAAAATTGTAGACAGTGTTATCAGCGATTTAAAGCCCCTTCTGCTGGAAGGTGATATCATTATTGACGGAGGTAACTCTCATTTTACCGATACAATCATAAGAGGTCAGCAACTGGAAGCGGAAGGTTTGCATTTTTTTGGAATGGGAATATCTGGTGGCGAAGAAGGTGCGCGTAAGGGGCCAAGTATGATGCCAGGCGGCGATAAGGAAGCTTATGAGTTTGTAAAACCCATTCTTGATAAAATAGCTGCTCATGTTAATGATGAACCTTGTGTTACCTATATTGGCCCAGGTGCCTCAGGACACTTTGTAAAAATGGTGCATAATGGTATTGAGTATGGTTTGATGCAATTGATTGCAGAGACGTATGAGATGTTGTCTAAGGGAATTCAATTACCTGAAGCCGAAATTCACGA
>JALYZZ010000116.1 GCA_030948675.1 Bacteroidota bacterium
TCGTGAAGGTGGACGTACAGTAGGTGCCGGTCAGGTTACTGAGATTTTAAAATAATCTTTTAAATAGTTGAAAAGTAAAAATTCAAAAGGCAAAAAAGGAATAATCCTTTTACTTTTGAATTTTTACTTTTACCTTTTCATACGGGAATAGTTCAACGGTAGAATAGAGGTCTCCAAAACCTTTGATCAGGGTTCGAATCCTTGTTCCCGTGCTTAATAAAATGGTGGTTAGAGACTTTGCTGATCAGTAGAATAATTTATATGTCAGCCTACCGCCAATAGCAAAACGAACAATGAATAAAATATCAACCTACTTTCGGGAAAGTTATACTGAGTTAACTGAAAAAGTGACATGGCCTTCCTGGATCCAACTTCAACAGTCGACAGTAATCGTATTGATAGCAACAATTATAATAACAGCTTTAGTTTGGGTAATGGATTTTGCCTCCCAAAACCTACTTAAGGCTATTTACTCTCTATTTAAGTAATGGAAGAAACAACAACAAACACGAATGCTGCTCCTGCGGCTGAGCAGGAACTTACCAAATACTATGCGTTACGGGTAGTGAGTGGTAAAGAGCGTAAGGTTAAAGAATACTTAGATAAGGAAGTTGTTCGAAGTGGGTGGACGGAAACCATTAAGCAGGTTTTTCTCCCTATGGAAAAGGTCTACAAAGTGCAAAATGGCAAAAAAGTGATGCGCGAAAAAAACCTCTACCCGGGCTATCTTTTTCTTGAGGCTTTTGAGGGTAAGCTCACGGACGACATGGTGCAGGTGATTAGTAATGTTAGCAATGTAATGCACTTCTTAACCGACGGCAAAGGCGCTAAAGGCAATATTATTTCACTGAGAAAAAGTGAAGTAAATAAGATGCTCGGTAAGGTTGATGAAATGAATGATCAAGGTATTGTGATGAATGAGCCTTTCATTGTTGGAGAAACTATTAAAATTATTGAAGGTCCTTTTAACGATTTTAATGGCGTTATTGAAGAGGTAAACGATGAGAAAAAGAAACTTAAAGTGACAGTCAAAATCTTTGGCCGTTCTACTCCTGTAGAGTTAAATTATATGCAGGTGGAAAAGCTCGGGTAATATTACTTTCATGATAACATATTTAGAAGCCGCACAATTGCGGCTTTTTTTTTACCCCTTATTTATCAAGGAAGTTCGATTTGAGATTTGTCGGCCTGCTTTTCCTTCCAAGTTTTACAATTGTTTTTAGTTTATCTTGGTGGCTGATACAATTCCCCTTATTTTGTTATTTAGTTGCCTCCGCCACAATATTTACTTTTTCAATATGATATCGATTGCCTTCCCATATCGCTACGGGTTTGTTTTATTAATGTTATCAACAACTTTTCTGTCGTGTAGTAAAAGTAGTTCCGACAGTAATCGTTCACAACCCTCGCTTTCTATTGAAAATATCTCTGCTGTCACAGATAGTGTTAATACAAAGATTAAATTTATTGTAACCGTTGATGCCGTAAGCACCAGTGCTATCACTGTCGATTACACAACTATGGAGGGAACCGCGAAAGCAAATGTAGATTTTGTGCCCGTTTCTGGTAAATTAACTTTAAGTCCGAATACGACAAAAGGCGAAATTGAAGTTTCGATTATTGGACGAAAGGTACTCAGTGGATCTCAGCAACTCTATTTACAATTTTCAAATCCTTCTGGTGCAAGCCTCAAAATCGATAAGGCAACAGCGTTCCTGCAAAATCCGGGCTTTGATTATCAATTGGTATGGAAAGACGAATTTGATAGTAACGCTTTAAATACAAAAGACTGGAATTATGAGACGGGTGGAAATGGCTGGGGTAATAATGAGCTTCAAAATTACACCTCTGGAACTAACAATGCTTACATTGAAAGTGGTATGTTAGTGATTGAGGCAAAAAAGGAAAGGTTAGGGAGTAATGCTTATACTTCAGCTCGTTTAACAACAAAAGGCAAAGTAAAATTCACTTATGGGAAAATTGAAATAAGGGCAAAGCTTCCGGCAACGAAAGGTATTTGGCCGGCATTATGGATGCTTGGCAACAACATAGATCAGGTAAGTTGGCCTGCATGTGGAGAAATCGATATTACAGAACAAATTAATAAGGAAACACCGGCAAGAGTGTATGGAACAGCACATTGGGGAACAAACTCTTCGACTCATCTGCAAGCCGGGGGAAACTATACCTTATCCTCGGGCTATTTTTCTGACGATTTCCATATTTATAGCATAGAATGGGAGTCAGACAAAATACAGTGGTTTGTAGATGGGATAATGTACTACCGACTTGTAAAAGGTCAGGTAACGGGTGGTATTAATCCTTTCGATGCAGATTTTTTCCTGATTATGAATGTAGCTGTCGGGGGAAGCTGGCCCGGTAATCCCGATGCTACAAGTGTTTTTCCTCAAAAGATGCTGGTAGACTACGTTAGAGTATACCAGAAGTAATTTGGCTATACAATAATCTTTGGTTTGTTTTTAAGTTGTACTTTAATTTCTAATCATTACTTTACTAGCGAACTCAGGTTTTAATTGTAACCAATGATCATTAGAAATGTTTTACTGTTTTTGATTGTGCTTTTTGCTTGCTCAAAATCGCGTGGACAACTATGTCAAGGCAGTCTTGGAGATCCTATTATAAATATCACTTTTGGCGCAGGATCTAATCCTGGACCAGTTTTAACAACCACCAAAAATTTAAATTATCAATACAACGATTGCCCTCCTGACGGATATTATACGATTAGAAATAATACTAGTGGTTGTTTTGCAAACACATGGCATACTATAAATAATGACCATACTGGTGACCCAAATGGTTATTTTATGCTAATAAATGCATCTCTGCAAAGGAGTGAATTTTATATTGACACTTTAGCTGGATTGTGTCCCAACACAACATATGAATTTGCTGCCTGGGTCATGAATATCATCCTTACTACTGCTTGCAGAGGCAATACTATAAAACCAAACCTTACTTTTAATATAGAAAAAACTGACGGCACTATTCTACAAACTTATAATTCCGGAGATATTCCGCCCGACCAAAATCCGACATGGAAGCAGTACGGCTCGTTTTTTACTACTCCTGCAAATGTTACCACCGTAGTTCTAAGGCTGATTAATAATGCCGCGGGCGGCTGCGGTAATGACCTCGCTATAGATGACATCACATTTCGGCCATGTGGACCGCAATTAGCGCCCTCAATTATTG
>JALYZZ010000126.1 GCA_030948675.1 Bacteroidota bacterium
GATGTACGTTGAACATAAATTGAGCCTTGATAATTTCCAAATTAGAAGGTTTTTTACCTCTATTGTTTTGGAAAATGAACATTTGAATTGCCTCTGATGCGTCTTTTACAGGATGTGTTGTGCAAGAAGCGTTTTGAACTGTGTCCAACATTTTTAACAGATAGACTTCATCTTTTTCAACTAATTGTGAAGTGAAAAAATCAAATGCAATTGCAATACGTTTCGCTGAAACAGTTTTTAATCCATTTCTGTCTTTCTTAGTTTGGTCAATTACGCAATCTTTAAAAAACCTGTCATCATAATCAACTGTTTCAAAACGGTAAGTTGAGTTCCGTTTTATGATGTCTTCAAATGTTTCCTGTTCGATTTCATTTAAAGGTCGCATTTGTTTTAGTCGGCTAAATAATGCAGAAAGGATAATGACAATTGTGGTCATTCGTTGTTGTCCGTCTATTATTCCAAATTTTTTTTCTTCTTTCTCTTCAAAAAGGAAGTGTCCAAAGTAATACCTTGATTGGGTTGTACTTTTATTGTAGTCTTCCAAGTCAGATAAAAATACGTTTGTCTGTTTGGGTAAATTTGATTTCTCAATTTCTGTGTCCCAAGAATATGCTCTTTGATAAGTTGGCACAAAAATCTTGTTACCTGCCAACATTTGTTTTATAGTCGTAGATGCTTCTATTAATTATATTTCAAGTTGAAAATATCAAAGGTGGCTTTCGCCACCTTTGATAAAGGATTTACATTGCTGGTTGATGTTTTTTTGTCGGACTTTTTGAACAAGAGCCCGAGCATAAATTGGTTAAGCTTGAATACTTGCTACCACAAAACTTACAGACATATTGCGATTTTTCAGAACCTTCATAAAGTCCGTGCTTGTTCCCTTCTGGATTTTTTGAACAAGAACCCGATGTCAAATTTGTTACGCTGGAATATTTGCTTCCGCACCATTTACAATAAAAGTTTGCCATTATAGTTTTGGTTTTTGTTAGTGCTTACTCTATTCGGTTTTCAGCTTGCCCGTTGTGTCTGCAAATGTATAAGGTCAGTGCGTTAAACTGTGTCGTTGTGAACGGTCGCTCAAACATAGCAGGTAACGTTTCGGGTATTGCCGAAGGCAGGGTATTCATTGAACGGTCGAGTAGACCAAAGCATTTCAGCTTCAGCCGCTCACAGATCCGTGCGTGAAAGTCTCCCTTCACACGGCTCTTGTTATTCAGTCAATACTTAATTCCTTTCTGCCAGTGAATAAATAAACCACCATTGGATTGCACCATGCTTTCATATTTTGCCAATACTGCCTTCTTACTTCTTAACCGGAACTTCTCTTCAACCCATCTTCGTATCAGCACATTTAGATATAAGAATACATTGGCAGCTTCTCTTTTCCCAAACCGGCTGTAGTAATTTAACCATCCCCGTATCTTAGGGTTCAGCTTTGCGGCTACCCGTTCCAGTGATACCTGCGTATTTCGTGGATCGAATACACCTCTTATCTTTTCTCTGATAAAGGCTTTGGCTTTACAGCAAATAGCTGCATTAAATACAGTAAACTTATCATGCCTGCCAAAAGTATTAGGCTTGCTGCGAGGTTGAAAACTGTAGCTTAAGAACGTAAAGCTGTTATGCTCGTGTTGTTCCTTGCGCTTCCAGCTTTTACAATACACCAGCTTTGTTTTCTCCGGATGCAATTCGAGCCCAAAGCCCGCTAATCTTTCCCGGATAGATTCTAACAGGTGTTCTACTTCCGCCTTACTGCTGCAATGCACAATGATGTCGTCCGCATAACGCTCAAATGGATTAGAAGCAAAGTACCTGCCCATCCACATATCAAAGGCATGATGCAGATACAGGTTGGCAAGCAGCGGGCTGATAACGCCTCCTTGCGGAGTACCTTTCGTTCTTGCCGCTATGCTGCCATCTTCCTGTTCTACTCCTGCTTTCAGCCAGCGTTCTATGTACAGCAACACCCACTTTTGCTGTGTATGATACTGCACCATCTTCATCATCCATTCGT
>JALYZZ010000138.1 GCA_030948675.1 Bacteroidota bacterium
CGTTTCGCAGATGCGTTTCAGGTTGCTGATCGCTCTTAGTGAGTTTGACGATGCTCCTGTTACAAACAATTGCAGTACATACTCACGTTCGTTATTGATGCCGTCCTGTTCATCTTTACTCATATTAAATTTTTGCAGGACGAATGTTAAGGCCTACGAGTACCTTTTCTTCATTAGACAAATCGCCAATTATTTTACGAATTGGTTCAGGTACTTTTTTTACCAGCGTAGGTATCGCAAATATCTGGTCTCCTTCTGCCAACTGTGGATGCACCAGCAGGTCTATCACCTCAATAATGTATTTCCCTTTCAGGTGCTCCTCGCAGAGCCTGTTGAGGTTTTTTAATGCTGCAACCGATTTAGTTGTTTTACCAGCTACATATAGCCTTAATTCCCATTTTTCTTCATTCATAGTATCAGGTTTTACTTCCTGACTTATTATTGTTTCCATTTTGCCTTTTTTTAATTATTTGTTCGCGGTTCTTTTCCATTACCTCTTTCCGCAAATCTTCTTCTATATAGCTTTTGTTTAGTGCTTCCGTTACCGATTCGAATTCTTCTTTAAGACTTTCAATCTTAGATTGCAATACGGTTCGCTTTCTTTCTATTTCTTTGTCTTTTCTTGTTACTGCATGGGTTTTTAACACTTCACCCGTAGCTTCCAGCAATTGTTGCGCCTCGCGTGCCGAACCTGTTAACACCCCATCTGGTCCAAGATATACGTCTACCAGACTTAATCCTTCATCAGATATTACAAATTCACGCACCTGGTTTGAGTGCCGCATGCCTCTTGATTTCATAATATACATGCCCCTGTTTCTTTCGCCGTTAAATTCTATATCTCTTACCAGCAGCCAAGCATCTACCAGCGACGATACTCCTTCGTCGGTTTGTTCGTTTACGACGGTAGTAAGTGTAAGGGCAGTAAACATTACAGTGATCTGCTCTGACTGCAAAAAGTCTATTAGTCTTATAAGCATGCCTTTTACTTCGCTTACCGAGGCGACCGTTATAAGGTTGGTAATAGGGTCGAGAATGATGGCTGACGGTTTAAGCTTATTTACCAGCTTGTGAATATTCAGCAGGTGCATTTCAAGACCATTGAGTGTGGGCCGTGCTGCATAAAATTGGAGGCAACCGTCGTCTACATGTTTTTGCAAATTGATGCCAATCGACTTCATGTTCCTGATGATTTGTTGAGGCGACTCTTCAAAAGCAAAATACAGACAGCGCTCTTTTCTTTTGCATGTTTCATTTGCAAAATAAGCCGCCAGGCTGGTCTTGCCGGTACCAGCGGTTCCTGAAACAAGAATGCAGCTTCCTCTAAAAAAGCCTTTGCCTTCTAGCATTTGATCCAACGACGCAACGCCGGAAGAAACCCTTTTTGAAGACACGTCGTGTTTAAGTTTAAGGGATGTGATAGGCAATACCGAGATGCCTTCTTCGTCTATTAAAAACGGATATTCGTTGGTACCATGTATCGATCCACGGTATTTGATTATTCTTAAAAGCCTGGTCGATATCTGATTTGTTACCCTGTGATCCAACAAAATAACACAGTCTGATACATATTCCTCAAGCCCTTGCCTGGTTAGTGAGCCTTCGCCTTTTTCACCTGTTATAATCGCTGTCACCCCTTTTTCTTTCAACCATTGAAACAGCCGGCGTAGTTCTGCCCGCAATATTGCCTCATTTGACAGTCCTGAAAATAAATTTTCTATCGTATCAAGTACCACCCGTTTGGCTCCAATGCTGTCGATTGCATAGCCCAATCTAATAAAAAGGCCAGCCAGATCGTATTCTCCTGTTTCTTCTATTTCACCACGTTCTATATGCACGTAGTCGAGTTTAACCATCTTGTTTTTTTGTAATGCATCAAGGTCAAAAGCCAGGGAAGCGACATTGATAGCAAGCTCTTCAGGTTTTTCTTCAAACGCCATAAATACCCCTGGTTCATTAAACTCTGTAGCCCCTTTTACTATAAATTCAAGTGAAAACAAAGTTTTGCCGCTGCCTGCTGCACCACATATAAGTGTGGGTCTGCCAGTTGGAAGACCGCCTTCGGTTATTTCATCAAGGCCTGCAATTCCTGTCCGCGTTTTAGGAAGTGTCTTAATAGGTGCTGCCATAAATTAAAAAATTACTTTAAAATACCTTTTTTTAACAACGATCATTTGTGCAAAAGATGCTTGGTTGCCATCATTCAGGGCAACTGAGTTCTGGTTTGATATTCTCTTTATCTTTCGTTAGTGTTGCCTTGCCCTGCGCAAACGTGATTACCAGCATACTATCAAAATCATTGTCGCTCCACTCCGGAGGGTTATTAATTCCCAGTTCCCTTAAAATATTTTGTACTGCTTTGTGTTCCCAAACCAGCAATACTGTTCCGTTCTTTTTCCTGATTGATTTCACCAATTCTTCAGCATTCTTTACGTCGTATTTTGTGTTTATATCTAAATTATATTTTACTGCAAAAGGAACAATTGTCTGATACATCCGCACAGTACTGGTAGACTTTCCGGTGTTAATTGCCGGAACATACACGTAGTCAGGAATGCCTATTTTTTTATGCAGCGCATTCACCAGTTTCAATGATCTGCTCAGCCCCTGACAGCTAAGATTATCTCCTCTATCAGGCTTTTCCCCATGCCTTATTATTACAATCTTTTGTAAACTGCTGCTATTTTGCTGTGCTTTTAATCCAACAGGATAAATCCCGGTTGCAATAAACAAAAAAAATATAAAATGAGATTTCATTTAAAATATATTTAAAAGGTAATTCCTCGACTTGGTTTAGACCTAATTCTTGTAATTTTCTATATGGAGTGTAGTGCTCTCTTCCCCTTTTGTTGTGTCACTCACTTGTACTTTTTGTTTGTTTTTCATCTTTGCAGTTACCCACCCTTACCGTTTTTTGTAACGGGTGCTATGGTAGTCATTTTCAACTTATAAAAGATCCATGCCATCGACTATTAATCAAAGTAGGTTGACGATCGAGAAGCAATGAAAGAAGTTTATTGAAGTAGGATAATTGTGCTAAGTAATCGGTGCAAATAAAGATGCTGGTTTAAGTATTTATTGGCGGGGCTGATGCATCATCATCGTATTAATCATATTCTGCACGTCCGAAGCCGGTTTATCTTCTACGAGGTAAAAATGGTTGTTCCCTTTATTGCTCCACGTATTGCTTCCATCCTCATTAATTTGAATCGTACCTGCGGTTAATGTATAATATGGCCGATATCCTCCAATTGCAACCAGCACTGCTGTTTCATCCCAGCTCATTCTTCCTTCTTTGTCGTTTTTATCGAGTGGAATGCTTATCCGAAAAACATCTTTAACAGGACTGTTTTGAATAGCTGCGTTGTGTATTAGGGGAAGGCCTGTTTTTATTTTTTCACCAATTTCAAATCCGCTAAAAATTACGCGCGTGGTCCAGTTCTCATACACATACTTTGCAGAAGAAGCATCCATATAAATATTAAACTCCTTTCCTGACGGAAATTTGCCCGCCATACTAACAAGCAATTTTACTTTTTTTTCTACCAGTTGTTTGCCTGTCAGTGAGGAATGTTTATCGGGGCCCGACTTTAAGAGATTAGCAAGGTTGGTAAGAAAGCCTACTGTAATTATCGTAACACTTTTATCCCGTTGCTTTGACAGCACCTGCCTGTACACATCTACTGCGTCTGCTACTTCACTGTTGCTTTTTATAGCGTGCGGATAATTTTTAATCAGCGTATCAGTCCAATGCTGCCAATCTTTTTTTGTAACCGCTTCACCCTTTGAAACGCCAATTGGTATTTTAGGTGTTTTAAAATAGGTATTAAAAACATTTAGTACTGCTGCTACGCCTTCATACTTAGTGCTTGCCACGGTGGCTAAAATTTTTGCCTTGCCCTCGTCAGCAAAAGCATGCAGAAGTGTAATGGCACCGGCATCGTCATAGTCAGGACCCATATCTGTATCAAAGATCACTGGAATTGCTGTTTGTCGTTGAGCTTGCACGAACACGGTTGATAGCAACAGAAAAATGAATAGATAAAATTTTGTCATAACTGGTAGTTGCATTAGATCATTGAGTTCTAAAGTTAATAATCTTATTTGCCAGTTATCTGCCATTGGCACTGCATTTCAAAACTATATTTTCCACCGCTTCTGTTACCTTTTTAGATGGTAATTATTGTAGATAAATAAGCGCAAACTTTCCGGGAGAGACTTTTGCGGAATTGCTTCGCTTAAAACTTATACACTAAGCCTGGCATAAAAGAACCTGCATTGTATTGAAAGGTGTAATCAAGCTCCCCTCTTTTTTTTCGTGATGTAGTTGCATTCACTACCTGTCTGTTTCGCTTCACTACCTGTTTAGCACACAAGTAACCCATCCCCAGCGCAAGAGGATAATCGCTTGCCCAATGTACTTTGTTATTAATCATGGAATAACCGACCAAAGCAGTCAGCGAGTAGCCAACAGGCTTTATCCACTTCTTCTCAGGATAGTTTTCAGAAAAAATAGTAATAGATGACATTAAAGTAGCAAGGTGGCCGGAAGGGAACGCGTCATAATTGGGCGTATAATTCTGGTACTGGGAGAATGAGGGGAAGAAATGCCAATGACCACCGGGAACAGTAGACTCACTGGGATCTTGCCTTCCGGTTATTCTCTTAACCAATTGGGTGCCTACACCCATTAAAATGAAAGCCTCGGCCAACTGACTTGCAGTGCTTAATGCCCGGTAGTCATCTTTAATTTTTCCGTAAGTGTATAAACCTGCACCAATCAATAAGCTGGGAAATCCCTGGCCAACCTGGTAAAATG
>JALYZZ010000145.1 GCA_030948675.1 Bacteroidota bacterium
TGGACGCGCAGCCAAAGCAGCAAATCCCGTTTTGTATTTACCGGCCTTACACCGGGGAAGCAATACTGGGTAAGAGTAGCAGCCGTTGGCAGCGGCGAGCAGCTTGCCTACAGCACTGTTGCCACGCAGTTTGTTCAGTAAGCCTAATGGTATTTTTTTGCAGGCTGTTACCCTACCCGGTAGCAGCCTTTTTCTTTTTACAACTTATTGATTTTCGCCCACTTCTATCTTTTAAAAACTTGTAATGCGATAGTTATTATATATATTTAGTATTCAGCAAGTAATAGAACGTATTTGTAAAGCCGCGCCCAATGTTTAACTATAAAACTATAAGATTATGAAAAAGAAAAAGCCGTTATTGCCACGCGATAACAATGCACAAGGCGGCAAACCGCCAACACCAGGTAATATTGAAAATAACGGTGAGGCACGCATGCCATGGCACCACTGGTACAGCCAGGATGAGATGCTGGCAAAGCTGGGTATGTGCGCAAATACGCTGAAGAAGCACCGCCAAAAAGGACATGTTGGCTACAGCCAGCTCGGCGCTAAATTTTTTTACCGCGAAGATGATTACCAGAGATTACTCATGCTTTTTTACAAAGCCCCGTTTCTATTGCTTTGGGCAGTTGGGTGGCTGGCGGATAGTATGGAAATGGTAAGTATTTTTTGAATCGTAAGCGTGGAGAGTTTAATTAGGATGGGAAGACATCCTTTTTTTGTTCGTGTAGGGGTGGGCGTTATGGTAACAGTTGAACGTATATATCTTAGTTGAAAGCATGAGACACGGGTGACGAATTTTGGCCAGCGTACAATTTTTTTAAAATATCTTAAAATTGGAAAAATAGATTCTAAACTTTGGCGTTAATATACTTTCATAACATTTAATAAAATATATGGCCAAATTCATTAACACTAGAAAAGCGGTTTCAGAAATTGAAGATCTTATTAAAAATGCTGGGCAAAATTTGACGCTTATTTCTCCCTATTTAAAGCTTTCGAAAGATTTTAGGGAATTGTTGTCTTATAGAAATAGTAAGGATAAAATAACAACTGTGATTTTTGGCAAACAGGAATTGAATCCAGATGAAATGAGTTTTCTGCAAGGACTTCGTTTTATTATATTAAAATATAATGAATCTCTGCATGCCAAATGTTATGTTAACGATGATAAGATGATTATCACATCAATGAATCTTTATCAATTTTCAATGGCTAACAACAAAGAAATGGGAGTTTTAATTGATAAAGCAGATCCGGCGGATGTTCAATTATTTGAAGATGCCTCTAAGGAAGTTGAATATATTAAAGAAACAAGTCAGAACTTTGAGTTACATGGCCCCAAGTCTATAATTAAAGTTCCTGATTTAAAATTAAATGTCGAAAAAAGCTATTCTAAGCCTTCAAACCATCAATTTGGATATTGCATCAGGACTGGCTTTGAAATCCCGTTCAACTTGGAAAAGCCTTTAAGCAAAGAAGCCTACAAAAAATGGAACGAGCATAAAAATCCTGATTTCGGAGAGAAATTTTGTCACTTCTCGGGTGAACTGTCGAATGGAACAACTTCTCTTAGGAAACCAATCTTAAGTAAGAATTGGAAAAAGGCAAAGGAAATCTTTAGCCTGTCTTAAAGAAGAGATCACTATTGCCTTTAAGGACTATCCAAATCTTTTTCATTATTGAATATTATTTATTATCAGAACTTAGTTGAAACTTTTTAGTCACAGCACCCGGCGCTAAATTTTTTTACCGCGAAGATGATTACCAAAGATTACTGATGCTTTTTTACAAAGGCCCGTTTCTATTGCTTTGGGCAGTTGGGTGGCTGGCGGATAGTATGGAGCTGGTAAATATTTTCTGAAGTGTAAGCCGGGAGTGTTTTATTAAGGATGTGAAGACATCCTTTTTTGTTCGTTTAAGGGTGGGTGTTATGTTAGACGTGGTTGGAGATCACGTACCGGCCTAACTGGTGGTTAATATAAGCTTGAAAAAAAATAAGGAACATCTAAGTTGCCTGAAATGAAAGAAAGCTAATTTGCCCTTTTTTCATAAATTTCTAATTGTTCGCCCATTTTGAAAATTCATTCGGAAGTATGGTGACAATTTCATTACCGCCCATCGAATTTAAATCATAGGTAAGCTGATACTGTCGTATTATTCTTACCAACCTTCTGGCAGAACCTGCTCCCTTTCCGGCTGCTCCTTTTTTTAACTTTTCGGTGTTTACGTCCCAATACATGATATTAGCTGCATCAAGAATTCCTTTATTCAATGCAATTTCCTGATAGGCGCCAAACTGCTCAGTTATTTCTCCACGCTTTGAAAAGTTTCCAATCAGAAATATTTTGGAGGATTCGTCCAGTGCGGAAAAGATCCTGGATGGATATGCTAATAAATGTCGATAAAACTTTGTATAATTTTTTGGGTCTCTCAAAACATAAAAGGCTGTTTCTTTTACTTTTCTTTTTCCATTCCCATCAACAGGACAAATATTATCAAAATAAAAAGCTGATAACCATGTCCATAATCCCTTATCAAAATAAATATGTTTGTTGCCTTGTAAATTCAATTTTTCAACAATATACGGTATCAATTCATTCTTATTTTTATATTCTACTTTTTCAAGATTAATTATTGGTTCATACACTGAGG
>JALYZZ010000149.1 GCA_030948675.1 Bacteroidota bacterium
GAATGAAATTATCAGGGCAAAGATGGAGTAAGAAAGGTGCTCAAAATATGCTTAATCTTAGAGTAATAAACCAAAATCAGCAGTGGACTAAAATAATTGAAATGTCCAAATACGGGTTTAAGGCAACCGGATAACAAGCGACAATTTGGAATGCACCCAAAAACCTAAAAACATTGCTTCCCACTTTTATATTTTGTATATTGTAACTTCTGCATTATTCTTAACCAATAAATGGAATTTTATGAAGAAGTATTTAGTTATGCTCTCCCTGCTTTTTGTTACGATTGCCTACGCTGCTGACAAAGGCAGTTGGACAGGCTATATCAGCGATGCCCATTGCGGCGCGAAAGAAGACCTTTCCACCCATGCATCTTGTGCTCAAAAATGCGTCAAAGGTGGTGAGGCGCCGGTGTTTGTAGTAGGCGACAAAGTCTATGCAATCAGCAATCCGAAGGAGGTAGCCAAGTTTATAGGCGACAAAGTAACAATCACAGGTACCATTACTGACGATTCCATTAGCATCGCTAAGATCAGTAAATAATTCCAGCTTTTTCCTTTGCCATAGGCCGTTTTAGTTACGCTTTGGCCCTTTGTTGACCTATTGTCCTTTTCCCGTTGCTGGCCTTACTTGCTGTAGTGCCATTGAATGGTGTTATCACGTTCAAGCATGGAGGGTAGGAAATAGTCTTTGTAAAGTTGTACAAGTACAACAATGTTGATAGTAGCACTGAGGTTAGGTACATAAAAATGTCTACCTGTTCTAATCATTGTTTTCAAGATTTTCCAGCCGTTGCCGTTCGGTTTCTATCAACGTATGGAGCTTTTGTTGTAACAGGTTTTTATCCGGCAACTCAGTCAGATATTCTGCCACTTAATACCTGCTTTGTGCAATTGTAACAATTCTATTTGTTCCTTATTGCCTTCGGCACATAGTATTAAACCAATCGGCGGTTCTTCCCCCTGCACCATTTCGTGCTTTTCGAGCCAGCCCAGGTACAGTTCCATTTGTGCTTTGTAAGCAGCTTTAAATTTTCCAAGCTTTAAATCTGTGGCCACCATCCTATGAAGACGACGGTGATAAAATAATAAATCCAGTTTAAAGTCTTCTCCATCAATCAACATTCTTTTTTGCCGCGCAATAAAACCTTTACATAATGATTCTAATATAAACTTTTCCAGTTCTCGCAGTATAGCCTCTTCCAGGCTTTTCTCGCTATATGCATCCTGCAAACCCAGGAAATCAAGAATATAAGGGTCGCGAAAAACAAGGTCCGGCGTTAGCGTGTTGTCTTCCCGCAATCCTTTCAGTTCTGATTGTATTAAGTCTTCCGGCTTCTTGCTGATAGCAGTACGTTCGTACAACATACTGTTTATCTTTTCTGCCAACTGTTTTGTCGTCCAGTTTTCGTTAGCGGCCATCAGCAAATAAAACTCCCTTTGCAGTCCATCATTCAAATACATTATCGTTCGCAGATGCGTCCAGCTTAATTGTCTACGCGACGCGTAGAGAATCTGTTCTTCCGAAAAAGTCTCCGCGCTGCGTAGACAATGTCTCAATTGCTTTTCGCTCCAGCCTTTACCGTAGTTATGGGTCAACTTCTCCGACAGGCTCACCATCACCTGCATGCCATAATCTGCCCGTTTATGCTGCAATACTTCCTGGTTAATGCGCTTACCTATTTTCCAATACAACATGGTTAGGGCAGTGTTAACCGTTTGAGCAACCGAAGCTTTGCTTTCTGTTATCAGGCGGGCAATATCAGCAAAGAGGTTTTGAACAACCGGCACTTCCGGTTCCTTTTTTTTTAGCCATAATCTTGGAAATTAACTAAGTGTTTTCAATAAGTCACTGTTTGATAAACAGCTTACTCTTCCGCTATACACCAATCACTTGCCGGATCTTCCAATTCAAGTTTAAGGTGGTGGTAGCGTCCTTTAAAGGCATCAGAAATATATTTAAGAAAGATGAGACCGAGAACTATATGTTTGTATTCTGCAGCATCCATATTGCTGCGTAGTTTGTCAGCTGCGGACCAGAATGTTTTCTCGAGATCTTTAAAACCACTCATGTGTTTTTGCTAGTTAAAGTTGAAAGAGCAAAGTAGGAAAAATAATGCGGATCAGCATTGGCATTAATCTGAATAATCATGTATTTATTCCTCGCAATTATTAAGCAATAAATCTACTTATTTCTTGATAAAAGTCAATTGCATTTACTAAATATATTAGTAATTTTATAAGCCTCATTAATTCCTTTTTATTATGAAAAAGTCAATCTTATTTTTTACTTTATGTTCTGCTTTGATAGCAGGGTGTACTTCGAAAGAGCTTAACCGGGAAGAAGCTTTTAAGCTAATAAAACAGGGTAAACGATACCCACGAGTACTTGATTATGATCTTTATTGCGGTGACCCTGAGCATGCAAAAAAAGTTTTAGATGCAGGGTTGGAGGCGCAAGGCTTATTAACGGTACAGCGTACTCAAAAGTTACGTGAAATTGGAAGTCCATTAATTCACTTCACTAAAAAAGCACAAGGGTACTTCCTGGCCACTCCGGAAAGCGATAAGTCCAGTAATATCCAGAAACTAAAGTTGGCCGATGAAGAACTGGTAGAAGTAACTGGTATTAAAACAGGACAGTCAGGAAAAGATGCTGTGGTAGAGTATTCCACTACCTATAAAAACTTAACACCTTTCTCTGTTTTAGTTCCTACTAATTTCAAACAGGGGCCAATGCACAATGCAAACTTCACTTTATATGACGATGGATGGAGATTAGAGAAATGAAGTATCAATAATAGATCTTTAACACCCTACGGGGAAAAATATTTATTGATTGCAAGAGGCTGCACCTTTAAAAGCAGCCTTTTGTTTTCTGTTCAAATTGACGGTGATTAAGTAATCCGTGTTGACAGGACATCCTTTAAAATCAATCCCATTCTCATCTAGCATATACTGCTCATCTTTCTGTCTTCGGTAAACCGTCAATTGAAACTTTTTGCCGGTATCTTTTTGCGTAAAATAACAACAGATACCCATTGCTTTCTTTGCCCAAACTTTAAAATCCAACACTGCCTCATATTCACCTAAAGGAACATACTCTATTGCGTACGGATACAGTCTTGGTTCATACCCTTTCTCTAATGCAACGTTCCATGATAGCACATTACTTTCCATACTTATTGTTTTAAAGATTTTAACTTGTCATTCAATTCGGTAAGACCTGCTTTCTTTAAACAATCGTCCCCCAAAGACGTTAATTCCTGTAATGTTTCTTTAGGTGGCTATATGTCGTCCATAGTGCTGTAGTGCAAAAGGGAATTTGTCCAAAATTGCCAACATTGCAATTATACCAAAAGATCCCGCGATTCAGAGCAGGCATCAGTATTAGCTAAAATAAAAAACTAATATGGCATGTACTTAAAGGATATACAGTATTTAATGACAACAAATATGTACAGCACGACAATATGCACTCTGAAATTTATGGTTATTTGCAGTAGAAATAAGTATTTAAGACCGATCTCCTATCTCCCTATCATTCATTTCAATTCATTATAACATTTATGAGCAGAATCTCATTTAAGAAAGAAATAGCCTCTGTTTTATTGATTTTCATTTTCATTTTTATTGGAAAAGTAAGTTCAGGTCAGTCGGCATCAGGGCATCTATTGTCGCAATCAGATACGGCATTTGTTCCAAAAGAAATAGAAGACCCCGAAAATATAGGTATAAACAAAGAAGCGAGTCACGCTACTTTAATGCCTTATGCGTCACTAAAAGAAGCACTTACTGCCAATCGCCATGCTTCTTCCTTCAGCCGGAGTTTAAATGGATTATGGAAATTCAATTGGGTTGACTGGCCACAAAAACGACCAGTTGATTTTTATAAAACTGATTATGATGTTTCCCGGTGGAAAGATATAAAAGTGCCATCCAACTTCCAGGTGGAAGGTTACGGGACGCCTAACTATAGCAACTTCACATTGATTTTTCAAAGCGATTTTCCAAGGGTAATGACGGAACCCAAAAATAAGCGATATACTACGCTCACAGAACGCAACCCGGTAGGTAGCTACCGCCGCGATTTCAATGTGCCTGCTGAGTGGAGCGGGCGCCGCATTTTTATTACGTTTGATGGTGTTGATGCCGGTTTCTTTATTTGGGTCAACGGAAAGAAAGTTGGCTACAGCGTAAATAGTCGCAATGCTGCAGAATTTGACCTGACGAAATACGTAAAACCTGGTAAAAACATGTTGGCGGTCGAGGTGTATAGGTTTACCAGCGGCAGTTACCTGGAAAATCAGGATATGTGGCGTCTTAGTGGCATCTTCAGGAATGTAACCCTTTGGAGTGCTCCCGCGGAGCATATTAGGGATTACGCCGTAAAAACTAACCTTGATGCGCAATACAAGAACGCAGAAGTAACCGTTACAGCCAAAGTAAAAAACTATGGTACTACACCAACAAAAGCCTGTCAGGCAGAAGTTTCACTGTACAATGGCAGCAGTTTGGTAGCTGGCACAGTAAGTAAGAAGACCGTGCCCGCATTAAAGCCTGGTGAAGAGGTAATGGTTAACGTTACTTTTCATGTCACCAATCCTGAGAAATGGACTGCTGAAACTCCAAAACTTTACACTACAATCATCACTTTGAACGACGGTGCCCGTGTTGTAGAAACGTTATCGTCACGCACCGGGTTTCGTGAGATAGAGATAAAAGGCCGGCTATTCACAGTAAATGGTGTTCCTATCAAATTGAAAGGAGTTAACCGCCACGAAAATTGGCCCACTGACGGACATGCAGTTACAGAAGAGCAGATGATTACCGATATTAAACTAATTAAACAGACCAACAGTAATCATGTACGGACTTGTCATTATTCTGATGACCCCAGATGGTATGAGTTATGCGATGAATACGGAATATACCTGGTTGCGGAAGCTAACGTAGAATGTCATGCCCAGCAAAACCAGTTTAATGAAGAGCCAACTATTAAAGCCGCCATCATAGACCGTAATGTAGCCAATGTAGAAAATTTTAAAAACCATCCTTCCGTTCTCATCTGGTCTTTAGGCAATGAAAACGGCAGCGGTGGTACCAACTTTAGAGCGGCATTAAAAGCGATTAAAGCTATTGATCCAGACCGGCCCACACATTACGAAGGCTTTGGGATAGCTGAAAAAAACCCCGCTGATATAGACAGCCGGATGTACACAGGTTTGGAAGAATTGGAAAGAAGAGCAAATGATAACAAACTCACCAAGCCTTTTTATTTGTGCGAATACGCACACGCCATGTTTAATTCCATGGGCTCTGTAGATATTTATAATGAACTGTTTGACAAATACCCTTCATTACTTGGAGGTGCCATCTGGGAATGGCAGGATCAGGGTATCTATAACAACCGCGATCCCAAACATCCTATAACTGCCTTTGGAGGCGGTTTTGGTGAATTTCCTAATGACCGTTACTTTATTCATAAGGGCGTTGTCTTTTCTGACCGTTCACCCAAACCACATTTTCCTGAACTTAAACACGCTTATCAATGGATCAGTATTCGTGAAAAAGACCTTAAAGGAGGCATTGTTACGATTAAAAACCGCTATCAGTTCATCAACCTTAACGGCTTTACGGCTAAATGGGAATTAAGTGAAAACGGGACGACAGTAT
>JALYZZ010000159.1 GCA_030948675.1 Bacteroidota bacterium
GTACTTACAAGTCGACAACAGGACAAGTGTTCACAAACGGTCAACAGGTAAAAATTGGTTTAGGGTCGCGCGAGGATGGATCATTTAAATATATTGAGCATGTAAATGCAAAAGGCGAAAAAGTAAGTTCTGATTTTGCAGCTCAACCGGTAAGACTTTGGAGTGTAAGGAAATTAAAAAGTAAAGACACCGATGTAGTGTTTGGATTTTTTACCGTTAATAAGAAAGTATACAGTATAAAGCTAGACGCTGCATTGTTAGCAAAAGAACTTCAGCCTTAAGTATTGATATTCATTTGTGAACCATTGCGTACGCAAAAAAAAGTTCCTCTCTTTAAGGAACTTTTTTTTGTATTTGCATCACCGGTTGTGAATGTACACTTATTATTGCCCACCACTTTTTACCCTGTTTTCTTCCTCATTTGCACCTCCGGTTTTTCGCCGTTCAGAGGGAATGTTTGTTTTACCAAAACGATAAGTAAAGCTAAGATTGACCTGCCTGCTATCCCCTGACGATTTTACGTTTACATCTACGTCACTGTATTTAGCATACCCACTAAACTGTTGGGTTTTAAAAATATCCCTGATACCTAATTTTAGATTTACCTTTTTCTTGAATAGCTGTTTTGTTATTGCAGCGTTTACAGCTCCCATTGGGTTGGCTACCAACAATCCTTCCACTCCTTTACTGCGGTACCATCCACTTACTTCTGCACTCCATCCTTTATCTATTGTAAAGCTGTTACTAATGTTGGTCATCAGGCTTGTAGATTTAATATCTACAGGATCATTTTGATAAAGACCGGAATAGTGATTATTAAAAACATTGGCGTAGATATTCGCATTCCACCATTTTCTAAGAGGTATGTTAGCCATGACCGCAATTCCCAATTGTTTCATGCTGCTAAAATTTTCCCTCGTCTGGTATGTGGTCTTTTTTTCAGTGTCTTGCTTTAGTAACTCAGTAATAATATTGTTGGTTTGAGTATAGTTAATCGTTGTTGTTAAAAACCGGTTGTAGGTATGGCTTAGCTCGAAGTTGTTGGTAAACTGGGGCTGCAGGTAAGGGTTGCCTTGTGAATAAGTAAGCGAGTCTATAAAGTAAACGAATGGGTTCAATGCATCATAGTCTGGACGCGTTATGCGTCGGCTATAACTTAAGTTTACCTGATTTTTATTGCTGGCAGCAAACCCTACTCCAACGTTAGGAAAGAGGTTAGTGTAGTTACGATTAAAGGTGGAGTCATTTTTAACCTGCCGTCCTTTCGAAATCGTATTCTCTAACCTCAGGCCCGCAGTCAAATCCCACTTTTTTATTTTCCTTGAGACAATGGCGTATGCCGCATTGATATTTTCCTTATAAATAAAATGATTGCTCCTGTTATCAATGCTCCAACCCAATCCGCTGCTGCGTTGATACTCAACCTGGTTGTCGGTATTTACAAAACTTGTTTTTAAACCACTTTCCAGCTTCAATCCACTCTTAAAGGGATGTATATAATCAGCCTTTGCACTATAAATTTTAACGATTGATGGTATAATACCAGTTAAAAGGACGGTCTCGCCATTTTTTATATTCTCTGCATTATAGCTCTGTGTACTGAGGTTTGTATTACTGCGGTTATCATAATGAGCATAGTCTGCGTCTATAGTTATCTCCCTGCCAGTCGAGTCAAAAGTGTGCTTATAATTAAAGTTACCTGATATATTTTTCGACGTTGATTCATTGTAAGACTGTGACCGCAGTTTGTACAGAATACTTGCATTTCCGTCGCTTACATTCGAATTACTAAACAGGTCCTGATGATTCACCCTAAAGTTTCCATTTAACACAAATCCTGCGACATCTTTTTTAGAAAAATAATAATCAAGGCCGGCCTTTACGCTTTCGTAATCGCCTTTGAAGTGCACATTAGATAGCTGATCACCAGTACCAGCTATCGTTTGATGATCGCTTGCATAAAATTTGCGATTAATCGTCAGCTTATTATAACCCTGGTACGTGGCTCCATTTATTCCCCCAAATACATTCAGCTTATTATTTCTGTAATTAAGATTTGTTCCTCCATTAAACCTGCCATAGTAGCCTTGAGTATATCCAAGATTTGCAGAGCCACTCATTCCTTTTATAGTACCTTTTTTTGTTTTGATATTAATAATACCGGAGTTGCCGGCCGCTTCATATTTTGCGGGAGGATTAGTCATTATTTCAATTTGATCGAGATTACTGCTTTGCATATTTTTTAATAATGCAGCAAGGTCTGTAGGGCTCATGTATGTTGGCTTGCCATCTATCAATACCATCACCCCTTGCTTTCCCTTCAGGCTGATATTTCCATCATTATCTACTGATACCCCGGGAGATTTTTCAAGCAATTCCAGCACTGTTAGACCTGCATTTGTTGGCGAAGCCTCTACGTTCAACACAGTCATTCCTGGTCGTTGCTCAACCAAAGGTCTTTTTGCAGTTACAGTGACAGCACTTAATGTTTTTAATTTTGAAACAAGTTTGATTGTTTTTAAAACTATGTCTGTATGGTCGGGATTTACTTCAAAAATGTCAGAATAAACAGTTTGGTGGGCAACTGCAGAAATTGACACAAGATATTTTCCATTAACGATGTTTTCGAAGGTAAAACTGCCAGTTTTGTCAGAGGCAGCAATTTTTACCAATGACGAGTCCTTTGCCCGCACCAATGAGATATTAGCTTGCTCAATTGTTTTGGTATTGCCATCTGTAACATAGCCTTGTACTCTTCCTTTTGTTGATTGAGAAAAGCTGGTTAGTGAAACTGTGAGAGAGGTGAGTATTAGTAGTGGTAAGATTGTTTTCATGATATTTTTTTTATTTCTTTTAGTACTGGTTATTAAAGATTACAGTACAAAGATTGGTACTATGCATAATATAGTAGCTTGCAATATTATGAACGGTGATATTTTTAGATGAATGGTAATCAAGGTGAGAAGCAGTAAAAACGGTCATATGGGAGAAGCAAGTAGAAGCATCAGCTAGCTAACAATGCAGGAATTGAGTACACACAAATGGTGTAGCTAACGATAGTTTTTAAAGAAACAGATAGTAGTCTTTTAGTAGCGTAGTAAAATTGAGCGTGTACTCGCCCTCCTCTTTTATTGTTAGGGTAGAATTGACAGTTTTACGGTGTTGAAGAGAGAATAACATTATTGATCTAAAAGGTGGATGCCTTTCTGTTTGTTGCAATGCAAGATGTTGGTTCAGTAACAGGTTATGTGTCGCAGCCATTGCAATAAAAGCAGCCGATCTTGAAAAAGGTAAAAGAATAGCAAAGACACCGCCCGGTTTCAAAGCTGCTTTTGCTGCTGAAATAAGTTCAGTATAGTTTAAAAGTTGGCTATGGAGGGCAATGTTTCGTTGTTTGTGCTCGCTTTTTAAATGATTATCAAAAAAAGGCGGATTGGAAATAACTAAATCATAGACTTCATCAACATTGTAAGTTCTTATATCGGTGTGAATAAGGTGTAGGCGGCTTTTGTATTTTGATTGTTTGAAATTTTCCTGCGCCTGCTCGGCTGCGGCTTCGTCTATTTCAATCGCATCAATTGAAGCTGTTGATTTTTGAGCTAACATCAACGACAATAATCCGGTGCCGCTACCAATATCTAAAATTCGCTTGACTGGTAATTGTGCATTCACTATGATCTCTGCTACCCATGCCCCAAACAAGCATGCATCGGTGCAAACCTTCATCGCAGTTTGATCCTGTTGGATTGTGAATTGTTTGAAACTGAACCAGGAGTTTGACATATTGCAACAGAGGAAAGATGGTTATTTGTAGGAAACTGACTAATCAACTGCTAGAATACAGATTTCCGAAAATTGTAGATAGTGCATCGCCATACAGGGTACATTGGTTGCAAATGGAAACAGCCAAATAGAAAAACTGAAGATGAACGAAATGCGTCGCCACGAAGACAAATTGAAAGTGTCATGCTCGAATCGAAAACAGTTACTTAATTTCAGCTAGTAATGAATTTACATCTAACCGATCAGTCACCATCTGAAGATTTCCTTCGTCATCCACAGGCCATTGCTCCCTGGGTTTGTCCCAGTATAATTCTACCCCATTTCCGTCCGGATCATTTAAGTAAAGGGCCTCAGAAACACCGTGATCCGCAGCTCCTGACAGGGGATAATTAGCTTCCGCAAGTCTTTTTAAAATAAAAGCAAGGTCGCGCCGTTCAGGGTATAGTATGGCGGTATGATAAAGGCCGCACGAATTTACAGGTGACGGCGCACCGTTTTTACTGTGCCAGGTATTTAAACCAATGTGATGATGGTACCCGCCTGCAGACACAAATACAGCGGACTTACCATACCACTGCATAATTTTAAAGCCTAACAATTCATGGTAAAAAGCCAGCGCTTTATCCAAATCAGATACTTTTAAATGAATATGACCGATCCTGGTGTTGGGCGGAACTACGTAAGCCATAAGTGATTGATTAAAAAAAAGCCATCCTAAAAGAATGGCTCAAGCAATATAAGTCTATATTACTAATTCTCTTTGTCGATAGTAAGAGAAGCAGACAAATACTCAGCATTTAAACGCGCAATGTTTGTAAGCCGTATTTCTTTAGGACAGGTTGCTTCGCACGCACCTATGTTTGTACAAGAGCCAAAGCCTTCCTTATCCATCTGTGCTACCATATCAATCACCCGGGTTTTTCTTTCAGGACCGCCTTGTGGCAACAATGCCAGATGCGAAACTTTTGCTGACACAAACAGCATGGCAGACGAATTTTTACAGGCAGCAACGCATGCGCCGCAAGCAATGCAGGCTGCCGCAGCAAAAGATTTGTCCGCGTTGTCCTTGTTAATAGGAATGGCGTTGCCATCGACTGCATTACCAGTATTCACACTAATATAACCGCCAGCTTGAATAATCCGGTCAAATGCAGAGCGATCGACAACAAGATCTTTCACAACCGGAAAAGCATTTGCTCTCCATGGCTCTACTACCACCGTTTCGCCGTCTTTAAAAGCACGCATATGCAACTGGCAGACCGTTGTAGCTTTCCAGGGGCCGTGAGGTTTACCATTTATGTACATTGAACATGAGCCACAAATACCTTCGCGGCAATCGTGGTCGAATGCTACAGGATCTTTTCCTTCTCTTATCAGGTCTTCGTTCAGTACATCGATCATCTCCAAAAATGACATCTCCGAAGAAATATCTTTTACCTGGTATGTTTCAAAACCACCCTTTGCTTTAGCATCTTTTTGACGCCATATCTTTAGGGTGAGATTCATATTGTAGTGCTCCATATCAATTCTTTTTATTCTTAAGTCCGCTACTAATTTTAAAAAAACTCTTACTTTACCATATCATGTGACGCTTCAAAATCGTAATCTCCCCGATTACACCGGTCCTATTATTTTGGCATTATTTATAACTTCTGGCAGTAGGCTTCGCCACTTCGTATGTCAACTCTTCTTTGTGCAACTCCCAGTTATGATCGCCTTTATATTCCCATGCAGATACGTACATAAAATGCTCATCGTCGCGCAATGCTTCCCCTTCTTCGGTTTGGTGCTCTTCTCTAAAATGACCGCCACAACTTTCTTCACGTTGAAGCGCATCAATACACATTAGTTCACCCAGCTCGATAAAGTCAGCTACACGTCCGGCTTTATCCAGTTCAAAGTTCATTTCGTCTATGGTGCCTGGTATTCTCACGTCGCTCCAAAATTCATCTTTAAGCTGCCTGATTTCTGTAATCGCTTCCTGTAATCCTTGTGCATTTCTGGCCATGCCACACTTATCCCACATGATCTTTCCAAGACGTTTATGAAAACTTTCAACGGAGGTTTTGCCCTTTATATTTATTAGCTTGTTTATCCTTTCTTCAACCGCTTTTTGAGCGGCTACAAATGCAGGATGATCTACAGATGTTGGAGGGTTGCGAATTTCATCAGCGAGGAAGTTGCCGATGGTATATGGTATAACAAAATAACCATCCGCTAATCCCTGCATCAAAGCTGATGCACCCAAACGATTGGCGCCATGATCACTAAAATTAGCTTCGCCTAACGCGTATAATCCTGGAACTGTTGTTTGCAATTCATAATCTACCCAAACCCCTCCCATTGTATAATGAACGGCAGGGTAAATACGCATCGGAACCTCGTATGGATTTTCACCAGTTATTTTCTCATACATATCGAACAGATTGCCATACTTCTCCTTCACCACCTCTTTGCCCATGGAAATAATGGTATCTTCAGAAGTATTAGCTAAACCTCTTTTACCTGCCTCAATATGACCGTAACGCTGTATAGCAGAAGCATAGTCAAGATATACAGCCTGTTTTGAAGTTCCTACACCATACCCTGCATCACATCTTTCCTTAGCAGCCCGCGAAGCCACATCACGAGGCACGAGGTTTCCAAAAGCAGGGTACCTTCTTTCAAGATAGTAATCCCTTTCCTCTTCAACAATTTCACTGGCTTTACGCGTATCATTTTGTTTTTTTGGAACCCATATACGTCCGTCGTTTCGCAAACTTTCGCTCATTAATGTCAGCTTGCTCTGGTGCTCGCCACTAACGGGTATGCAAGTGGGATGGATTTGGGTATAACAAGGATTGGCAAAATAAGCACCCTTCTTATGTGTTTTCCACGCAGCCGTTACATTGCTTCCCATTGCATTGGTAGAAAGATAGAAAACGTTTCCATATCCGCCAGAGCACAATAACACAGCGTAGCCGCTATGTCGCTCCAACTCACCACTGACAAGGTTACGTGCAATGATGCCACGAGCTTTACCATCAATGGTAACAAGCTCAAGCATTTCATGCCTGTTATACATCTTTACATTACCCAGCGCTATTTGTCTTTCAAGCGCCTGGTAAGCGCCTATTAATAACTGCTGCCCCGTTTGCCCTGCTGCATAAAATGTTCTTTGAACCTGTGTGCCTCCAAAACTACGGTTACTTAACAAGCCTCCATATTCCCTGGCAAAGGGAACACCCTGAGCTACACACTGGTCTATAATATCTGTACTTACCTCTGCAAGGCGATGCACGTTTGCTTCTCTTGCCCGATAATCGCCACCTTTAATTGTATCGTAAAAAAGACGAAAAACACTGTCTCCGTCATTCTGATAATTCTTGGCTGCATTGATGCCTCCTTGAGCAGCAATACTATGAGCACGACGCGG
>JALYZZ010000163.1 GCA_030948675.1 Bacteroidota bacterium
GTGCATAACTACAGCCGTCGGCCTGCTAATCGCTATGGCATTTCACCTGCTGCTTATTACCTGATTAACCGATTACAGTCAGAAGATCGCACTGTAACATTTGTTTTTGCCAATCCGTACGCAATAAAAAACATAGCGGCAACATCAGCAAACCTGGTGGCTTGCTACGAAGACGATGACATCACTCAACGCGCTGCCGCTGATGTTTTAAGTGGAAAAATAAGGCCTAAAGGAAAATTGCCGGTAACGGTGAGCCAAGAACTGCATTATGGAATGGGTTTAACAGAAGATCCTTATTTTCCGCACGTGCCGGCTGAAACCGTTGGCTTCGACTCTTCTGTTCTACATCGTATCGATTCGGTTGCAAATGATGCAATTGCTAAGCATGCAACGCCCGGATGCGTGGTGCTTGTGGCAAAAGACGGTAAGGTAGCTTTTCAGCGATCGTATGGGTACACCAATTATGATAGTATTGAGCCGGTGAATAATGAAATGATTTATGACCTTGCGTCTGTCACCAAAATTTCGGCTACAACTGTATCTGTAATGAAGTTGTACGAAGAAGGAAAACTGGATATCAACAAGACATTAGGTGATTACCTGCCATCTGTGCGGGGAAGTGATAAAGAGCGGCTGGTGTTAAAAAACTTTCTTCTACACCAGGCGGGCCTCGTTCCATTCATTCCCTTTTATAAAGATACAAATGATAAAAACGGATACCCATTACCGCAGTACTATAGGCATATACAATCAGACTCATTTTTGGTAAGAGTTGCGGACAGTTTGTACTTGAGGAACGATTATCGTGACACGATGTACAGCCACATTCTGTCAAGTAAACTCGGCCCACAAAATGAATATGTTTACAGCGACAACGATTTTATTTTTATGGGTAAGGTGGTTGAAGCAATCACCGGAAGACCGTTGGAAGAATACGTAAAGGAGACCTTTTATGTTCCCCTGCAAATGACTACAACTACTTTTAAACCCCGCGAATTTTTTCCTATTAACATGATTGCACCTACTGAGTACGACAAAACCTGGCGGCAGCAATTGCTACGCGGCGATGTGCATGATCCAGGCGCTGCCATGTTTGGTGGAGTCGCGGGCCATGCAGGTTTATTCAGTAATGCATACGATCTTGCCCTGCTATATCAAATGCTTTTGAATGGTGGTGAAGCAGAAGGCGTTCGATATTTAAAAAAAGAAACGATAAACAAGTTTACTGCTTACTCAAGTAATGTTAGCAGACGCGGAATTGGCTTTGATAAGCCAGAAAAGGACAATGCGACCAGAAAAATTCCTTATCCGACAAAGAGTGCCTCACCCGCGACTTTTGGACACACTGGTTATACAGGTACCTGTGTTTGGGCAGACCCAAAACAAAACCTGTTGTATATATTTTTATCAAATAGAGTAACTCCCGTTGATACAAACAAATTGCTTCAAATGAACGTAAGAGGAAATATTCACGAGATTATTTATGAGGCCTTGAGCAAAGGCAAATAAAACAGTAGAACCGAACTTACATCACAATATTCTCTTCCTCAAAGTGTATGGCAAGCTGAGTAGGATTGATATTAAAACTCATGCGATGGTATTTGCATAAGCCATATTCCTGTATCGCCAGGCGATGCTCTTCCGTTCCGTAACCTTTGTTATTACTCCAGTTATACAGCGGAAATTCGTGATGGAGGTTTTTCATGTACTCGTCACGATACGTTTTAGCCAACACACTGGCGGCAGCAATGGATGAGTATAAACCATCACCCTTTACGATGCACTTGTGTTTTACGTCCTGGTAGGGTGTAAACCTGTTGCCATCGACTAAAATGTACTTAGGGCGTTTCTTTAGGTTATCAAGGGCAAGGTGCATTGCTTTAAAAGATGCTCTTAAAATATTGATACGGTCAATTTCATCATGGTCAATTTTAGCAACGCTGTAGCAAACCGCTTCTTGCTCAATTACCGGTCTTAGCTCATTTCGTTGCACTTCTGTCAATTGCTTGCTGTCGTTCAAAAAAGGGTGTTTAAAATCTTTGCGAAGAATAACCGCAGCCGCAAAAACGGGCCCTGCGTAACAACCTCTTCCAGCTTCATCACAGCCGGCCTCGAGGTATCTTTTTTGGTAGAAAGGTTGAAGC
>JALYZZ010000173.1 GCA_030948675.1 Bacteroidota bacterium
GAGTATATACGTCCTGAATTTTATACCCGGCATTACGCACCTTTTTCACAGCCGGAAACAGAACTTGCTCATCATCAAAACATCCAACTACGTATCTTTTTAGTGCCATACTTTTTAGCTTTTAGCAGATAGCTATTAGCTATCTTAAAATTGTGATAATTCTACATCGTATCATGCAACCAACCTAATGGGCGTTGTCGTGCGCAAATTGCTCTATCTGCTGATCTTCCACCTTATCCATCTGGTCTTTGTAATTCTCTCCGGAAGTCTTCAGAATATATTTAATCTCAGTAACAGCAATAGTTGGGAAATATTTCGCAAACAAAAAGAAACAGGTAAAGAACAATCCAAAAGTGCCCACGTAAAAACCAATCTCCCATATTGTTGGACTGTAATATGTGCTCCAGCTACTTGGGAGATAATCACGGTATATTGAGGTAACGATAATTACAAACCGTTCGAACCACATTCCTATGTTTACGATCACGCTCATAAAAAAGGTGAACGCAACATTTCTACGAAGTTTACGAAACCAAAATACTTGCGGAGAAACTACATTACAAAACATCATTCCCCAATAACTCCATCCGTAAGGGCTCATGATATTTGCTCTGCTGTAGAAAAAAGCATAGCTCTCGTATTCATTTTGACTATACCATGCCATAAACAACTCCGTTAAATACGCGCAACCTACAATAGAGCCTGTTAACACAATTACCTTGTTCATTGCCTCGATATGTCCGAGAGTAATATATTCCTGTAGGTTAAGTACTTTTCTTACTACTATTAGCAGCGTCTGTACCATTGCAAAACCTGAAAAGATTGCACCAGCGACAAAATAAGGCGGGAAGATCGTGGTGTGCCAACCGGGAATAACAGACGTTGCAAAGTCAAAAGATACTATCGTGTGAACTGAGAGTACCAGCGGTGTTGCCAGCCCGGCCAACACTAGAGATAAAGCTTCGTGACGCTGCCAGTGTTTTGTACTTCCCGTCCAGCCAAAAGATAAAGTACCGTAAAAGAATTTACGAAATTTTGTCTTAGCCCTGTCTCTGACAGTGGCAAGATCAGGAATGAGACCAGAGTACCAAAACAAAAGAGATACGGTGAAATATGTTGAGATCGCAAACACGTCCCAAAGGAGTGGAGAGTCAAAATTTACCCAAACTGGCCCGCGGGTATTAGGATAAGGAAAGATAAAGAAGGCAAGCCACACGCGTCCCATGTGAAAAATTGGAAACTGTCCAGCACACATTACCGCAAAAATTGTCATCGCCTCTGCAGCTCTGTTCACACCTGTTCTCCATCCTTGCCGGAAAAGTAAAAGAATTGCAGATATCAGGGTTCCTGCATGGCCAATACCAACCCACCAGACGAAATTTGTAATGTCCCAACCCCAACCTACAGTTTTATTAAGATTCCACTGGCCAATACCATACGTGACATCCCTGTAAACACTATAAACACCAAAAAGCAGAAGTGCAACAGAAATGGAGAAACCGATATACCACAAACGCGATGGCTTAGCCTCAATAGGACGAATGATGTCTTCCGTAATCTGGTGATAATCTTTGTTACCGTCTACCAGTGGTTCCCTGATTTGTGATTCGTACTTTAAATGCATCTTATTTTGGTTTAGAACCAGCAAAGGCTGATTTTAAATAATTTTATTGATTCTTCTGACCCCACTAATGTACTTCGCTCAACATCGTTGCGTCGCACTCTTTTACTTGCACCAGCCTAATGCACTCCTTCCTCTTTTTCCTCTTTCTTGTCTTGTTTGCCGCCCTCGGTTTCCTGTGCCTTTTCTTCATCTATATGCACAATTTCATCTGTGTTTCTAACTTTCGCAAGATAACTGACATTAGGCAGCGTATGGATCATCTCAAGGGCATAAAACAAACGGTCCTGATTTTCTGCACGATGCTGGTAAACAGCGCTTTTCTTGTCATTAATATTACCGAAAATAATCGCGTTGGTAGGGCATGCCTGCTGACAAGAAGTTTTCACATCATACTCACCATTTTCTCCAGTCTTTAATGGGCGGCTTTCTTTTTTTGCTTTTAACTTACCATCCTGCAATCGTTGCACACAGAACGAGCATTTTTCCATCACACCTCTGCTACGAACAGTAACATCAGGGTTTAATACCATTCTGGTTAAATCATCGTTCATCATCATAGATGCATCGCTAATGATGCCCCTTTGATTATCAGGAAAACTATCAGCTCCCATATAATCAGCCCAATTGAAACGACGTACTTTATAAGGGCAGTTGTTAGCGCAATATCTGGTACCAATGCATCGGTTGTAGGCCATCTGGTTTAAACCCTCGCTGCTGTGCATTGTTGCTGCCACCGGACAAACGTTTTCGCATGGCGCATTATCGCAATGCTGACAAAGCATCGGCTGAAAAATAACGTTAGGATTGTCAAGATCGCCGCTGAAGTAACGGTCAATTCTCAACCAGGCCATATCGTGGTATCTTGCAACTTCATCTTTACCAACTACCGCTACATTATTTTCAGCCATGCAGGCTACCACACATGCCTGGCAACCTGTACAGGTATTTAAGTCAATGCTCATTCCCCATTTTATTCCCGGTTTAGGAAACGTCGGATACAATGTTGCATCTCTCGCATAAGTCTGACCTTCTTTAGGGGCAAAATCCTTATGCAACTCTTCCCTCCGGTCACTAAACATTTCGGGCTCCTTTCTCAAAGTCGCCAGAGTTGTTTCTAACACAACCTCGGTTCTGCCTTCGTATGTTTGGTGGGTTTGGCTTTGGGCCACTTTATATTTATACCCAGCAGCAGAGACCTCTACAGATGTTACAAAATATTCTTTAGTTACACCGTTAAACGTTACAAGCGGAAAAACATTTTTACCTACAGCGCCACCTGCCCTTCCAATATTAGTACGAGCTTTCTCAATTAAGTCTTTTCTGTTATTTGCATCATCATCTGTGTTAGCTCCGTCAGCACCGCGACCATAACCCAGGGCAATACCGACGGTGTTAGGATTAGTACCCGGAACTATAATGATAGGAAGTTCAATCACTTTGCCATTTACAGAAACCTTCATTACCTGCTTGTCCGGATGTACTTCATAGTCATCAGTTTGACCGTGATCTTTCAAATCAATCTTAAACAAGATCTTTGCCATTGCAGGAGAAATGACTGCGTAGTTGTCCCAGGTGGCTTTAGTTATTGGGTCAGGAGTTTCGTGTAACCAGGGGTTATTAGCTTGCTGACCCGATCCCAATGATACTTTTTGATATAATACCAACTCGTAATTTCCACCTTTTTTTGCAGCGCTAATAGCAGCCACTGCCGCCGATACACCGCCTCCATTAAACCCTGCCGATCTTGCAGTAGATGTTGCAGCATTTGCGACGCCAGAGACACCTATACTACGTGCTGTATCAGGTGCGTTAGAGGTGAACGTTGTAAGAACAGTGTTCATACTTGTTCCTCCATTAATAACGCCATCCTGTAAAGCCTTATCCCAATGTGCTTCACTTCCTAAACGGCTCATCCAGTACTGTCTGTAGAAAGTAAGGTAGTCACCGGCAGCACCGCTCCATTTCAACAGGCTATCCTGCCAAGGCCGGGTTTTAAATAAAGGATTGATGGTGGGTTGTATCAAAGAAACAAAACCTGTCTTAGCCTCTGCATCGCCCCAACTCTCAAGATAGTGGTGATCAGGAATTACATATTTACACAATTCCGCAGTTTCATCCAGCTTCTGACTGAAAGAAATGCTCACTTTTACTTTCTTTAAGCCTTCGGTAAATCGTTTTGTATCGTAGTAGTTATAGGCAGGATTCGCCTCCTGAATTAATAAAGCACCTACTGCGCCCGCGTTCATATCATTAACCAGCGCATTCATATCGGCATCAATTGCCTGGCGCAGGCTATAAGTAGAGGACCAATCTATTGTAGTGCCGTTTGCACCTATTAATTCATTTATTCCATTTACAACAATCTGTACATTGTGGTCATTACTGCCAGCTAATACAACTGCAGCACCCTTGTTTTTCAGCAGCATTCCGGCAGTCTTTTGAACTGCTTGCTGTAGTCTTGAGTCTAAGGTTACCGCCGTAGCTGCGCCTCCTAATGCTGCATATAGGGCAATAGCCACAGCACCGGTTTCAGAAGGACGATGATGGTATCTTTCATCGGCGTTAGCGCCGGTCATACTCATCAGACTTTCAAACTGAATATGACGACTCATATCCAGGTTCCCTTTATTTACTCTTCTTCCTGCACTGTATTGTTTATTGAACTCAACGGGACTAAGCCATGAAGAAAGAAAATCTGCGTTGATGCTGACAATGACTTTAGCCGCGCCAAGTTTGTAAGAAGGTATTGCAAGTCTTCCATAGGTAGCCTGGTTAGCTAATAACATACCCGAATAACTTACGGCATCATACATAACATGACGGCTACCAGCAAATTTTGCCAAAAATTGGTCTATAACAAGTCTTGAGGTGGGCGAAGTAACCGAGCTGGTTAACAAAACAACCGGCTTACCACCTAAATTAGCCAGATCTGCACCTACTAGTTTATCTAAAGTTTCAAAAGTACTTACTTCTTTTCCCATTGACATTGGATAGCGAAGTCTGCTTGTGTCATACAGATCCAGCACGGATGCCTGCATCCTGGGAGAAGTGCCCCCACGAGTAACAGGGGAAAGATCGTTACCTTCAATCTTTATTGGGCGGCCATCTCTCACTTTTGCAATTGCGGGTACTACTTCACCATCCTGCACAAACGTGGTTGCATAAAAGTTAGCAACACCAGGTATTACATCTTCTGGTTTATTTACAAAAGGAATGGCCTTTTTTACCGGCATTTCACACCCGGCAGCAACAGCGGCAGCGGCTGTGCTAAATCCTACAAATTTTAAGAAGTCTCGTCTCGGGGTTTTAGCATCCAGCAAACCTTTATCATTTTCGACCAAAGGCAAATCTTCCTGGAACTCATTGTTAGCAGCGGATTGATTAGCCGTTGATTTATTCAACTCTCCAAAACTTTGCCAATACCTTTTTTGCTCCATAATATTTAGTTTAGCCCCAAACCCCAAAAGAGGCTTGAAAACTTACATTTACTTATTTTAATTCGTCATTAATTATTTTTACTAACGGTCGATGGAACGAGTTTAATAGTGACATTTCTGACACTCAGTACCGCCGATTTTTTCAACAGTAATTCCTTTGGTACTATCAATTTTTCCATTCTTCAAGTCTTCATGAAACCTTTGATAAATACTGTAAAAACCGTTGTCTTTAAACTGAACTTTTGTAGAGCGATGGCAGTTAATACACCATCCCATGCTTAATTCGGCATACTGGTAAGCCACATCCATTTTTTGAACTTCGCCATGGCAAGTCTGGCATTGAACTTTACCGGCTTTTATGTGCTGAGAGTGATTAAAGTAAACGTGGTCGGGAAGATTGTGTACTCTATTCCATTCAATTGGTACCGCCTTGTTTGGATCCCAAACTTTTGAAACTGCAGGATCAAAGCCGGCGTACTTGTACAACTTTTTAATTTCTGCAGAACCATCTACTTCAGTACCGTCATCCTTATAAAGCTTATCCTTTCCAGCATATTCATTGATAGCCATGTGACAGTTCATACAAATATTTACTGAAGGAATATTTGCGTGCTTGCTGTCCTGAGCGCCACCATGACAGTACAAACAACTGATTTGATTTGTACCAGCATGTACTTTATGAGAGTAGTAGATAGGTTGTTCGGGCTTATAGTTTTGTGTACGGCCAAGGCTCACCGCACCTTTTACCGTCAGGTAACCTCCTACACAAAACAACAGGATTGCTACAAGAGCTATATAAACTTTGTTTCTCCAAAAAGGAACAGGCTCTAAACTAGGAGCGCCTTCTTTTACATCCGCCAATTTCTTAAGATTACTATTAACCTGCAAAAGAATCAAAACAACTACTGCAAGCACCAATGTAAGAATGCCATATACCAGCGTATTATCGCCACCTGAGTTGGCTACTGCACCTGCAGCACTACCGCCGGCATTATCAGCGCCGGGTGCCGGAACAGATTTAATATAAGCCAGTATTGCGTTTATTTCAGGATCTGTAAGATTTGGAAATAAGTTCATCTGAGTCTTGTTGTATTTTATATACAACTCATTTGCATACTTATCTCCTGTTTTTAGGAAAGCCTGGTTATTACGTATCCACGCATGAAGTTTCTTATTATCGCCACCCCAGCGTTGTTCAACACCTGCTAAAGCCGGACCTGTAAGCTCCTTATTAACGGCGTGACATGAGGCACAATTTGCAGAAAATAAAGCCTGCCCGTTGGCCTGCGCATATGTTTTATTGGCTAATGAACAAGAAATGATGAGAACTAAAGTTGCTAATGTTTTTGCTATTCGTCTATGCTGAATCATATACACAAAAAGTTGTGCTTTGATGTGGAAAAATATCCTGAAATGGTTGCAAAAATAGGTCACGATCTTCACATATTATCAACATGGAGAAAAAAATTTTTTCTAGGATTGATAAGGGTTTCAGAGGATTTTGAAAAAAAATAAAAATTGTTTGTCATATAATTGTAATCGAAAAAACCTTTAATTAGAGCGCCCAAAAAAGAGCCGCTTTTTTACCTGAAAAATCAGTGTAATTTGCTTTATGAATCCTCGCTTTGATATTACAAAAAGTAGTTCTTCCAATAAAAAAATAGCAATTTTTGCTTCAGGCGCAGGCAGTAATGCGAAAAGAATTATTGAGCACTTTACAGGACATACAAACATCTTTGTTAGTCTTATAGTTACTAACAATTCAAATGCAGGAGTAGTTCAAATAGCGGTGGAAAATAACATCGCTGTATTACACGTTGAAAAAGAACGTTTTTTTCGAGGAGATGGGTATGTTGATGAGCTGAAAAGTTACCATGTCAGCTTCATTGTTTTAGCTGGTTTTCTTTGGAAAATACCTGATACAATTATCTCTAACTTCAAGAACCGGATTATTAATATCCATCCTGCGCTGCTGCCTAAATTTGGTGGCAAAGGTATGTATGGATTAAAAGTGCATGAGGCGGTAATTAAAGCAGGCGAAACCGAAAGCGGTATAACAATACATTTTGTTGATGAGCACTACGATAATGGCAACATTATTTTTCAGGCTACCTGCCCGGTTTTAAAAACGGACACGGCAGATGCTCTGGCAGAAAAAATACATCGGCTAGAGCATGAAAATTTCCCGACGGTAGTAGAAGAATGTGTAAACAAATTTTGTTGACAAATTTTATTATTGATTTGGCTTAGACAGGGCAAGGGAAGCAGATGTGGAAAACGATAGCAATACTGTCGCTTCGAATCTATCAAAAGATTTAAATCATCTGGTTGGAGAAGTAGGCTATTGCAGGTTTAGAATGAAAGTTTTTGCAGTTGAAAGCTATCTAAATTAAACAGGATAATCGTGTTTGAACTGGCGAAACGATCTAACTGTATTTGTAAAACCATTTGGCACATGAGAGTGCCGATG
>JALYZZ010000224.1 GCA_030948675.1 Bacteroidota bacterium
GCGGTAAACGCTTCGTGACCAGGAGTATCTAAGAAGGTGATTTTTTTAGCTGAGCCCGTCTTAACCTCATAAGCTCCTATATGCTGTGTAATGCCACCTGCCTCACCAGCAACAACATTTGCACTTCTAATATAGTCAAGCAACGATGTTTTACCATGATCCACGTGACCCATAATGGTAACGATAGGTGCTCTTGGTACAAGGTTCTCATCATCATCAATCTCTTCCTCTTCTTCCATTTCAGCTTGCGCCTCCATGTCAATAAATTCAACATCGAACCCAAATTCACCCGCTACAAGTTCTATAACTTCTGCGTCCAGACGCTGGTTGATTGACACCATAATGCCCAATCCCATACATTTACCAATAACTTCAGCAAAACTCACGTCCATCAGGTTTGCTAATTCGCTGACGCTGATAAATTCAGTAACCAATAATTTGTTATCGTCTCCTTCCGGCCCTACCTGGTCTGCAACTCCATCTCTTTTAGCTTTCCGGTACTTCGCTTTCAAACTTTTTCCACGTCCGGAGCCACCGGCTAGTTTTGCCTGTGTTTCCCTGATTTTATCTTGTATTTCTTTTTGATCAATTTCCTTGTCGTCTCTCCGTTTATCAGTAGAACGGGGGCCAAAACGATTAACATTTTGTCCTGCTGCAGGGCGGTTTTGTCCTCCTGGGCCTGCACCTGGTCGATTAAAGCCGGTGCTGCCGGTGCCTCCTGTGCGGTTAAATCCGCCACCAGCAGGCGGACGTTGCGCTCCGGGCAATTCTGAAGAACGAGGTCCGAAACGATTATTAGGACCGGTACTTTGAGTTTGGCCCTGAGGCTGTCCCTGTCTTTGTTGATTTGGATCTCTTAATGCCTGCTCGCCTTTACGATCTACAGGTATGCGTTTACGCTTGCGTTGTTTCTCCTGAGCACTCAGTTGTTTTGGTCTGGTGTCACTTTCAACAGGTAACTGAATTTTACCTAAAATCTTAGGACCTTCCAGTTTTTCTGCTTTTATATTAGAAATAACCGGTACTTCAAAAGTAGCAGCCGGGGCTAAAGGTTGTTGTTGTTCATCTGGCTCAGGTTGCATCTGCGGTTTCGGGGCAACTTTGGGTGCAGGTACAGCCTGATGTATATCTGCAAGGGGCAGGACCGGCTCTTTCGCGGCCTGACTATCAGCTACGGTAGCCGGAGCAATTTTCTTATCGTCTAGTCTTTTTTCTTCAGACTTTTTAGACCCTTTTTTCGGTCTTGTTGATGAGTCTATCGCAGATAAATCAATCTTAGAAATGATTTTCGGGCCCTCTAATTCAGGAGCTTCAATTTTAAGTGAATTTGGCTGATTATTATTTGCGACTATTGCCGGTTCCTCAACAGGGATTTCTACAGGGGCAGATGGGGGCTCTTGTATCGGTGATGTAGCAGGCGCAGGAGCGGTGGTGACAGGTGTTGCCTTCACTGCTACTGGTTCTGGTTGTAATGGAACTGGTTGTTCAACCTGTGGTTGCAGTTTTATGGGTTCCTGAACAGGTGTTTGCACCTCTGCAACCCGCTCTGCAACCTTAGGCTCAGCTATTGCAACAGGCGTAACTTCTGGTGCTGGCGCAGACGGCTGTGCAGCAGGTTTGGGAGCTTCTTTTTTGTTAAATGTAATTTCTTCTTCGTCGCGTTTCTTTCTGCCTTCCTGTTGCACTCCTTTTGGAATTTCAACAAGATCAGCCTTATTTTTAGCAACCTTATCTCCTTGAAACTGGTGCTGGAGAGAACGGTACATATCTTCACTAAGCTTAGCTGTAGGTTTTAGATCTTCACGATTAAATCCCTTGCCAACTAAGAAATCGACAATAGTATCCTGTCCAACATTAAATTCTTTGGCAGCAGCTAATAATCTCGGTAATTTAAGTTCTAACATTCAGTGTTTTTATTTGATCGTCGCCAGCATTTCTCAAAATGCGATACAAAAGTAATCCTATGGTCTCATTCAAAGCCTATCTTTTAACGCTTTCTTATAGATGGATGACACTTTTTTATTCCGTTTCTGCCTCTGCAGGCTCTGTTGTTTCGTATACCTGTTCTTTATTCAGTTAGGAAGTAAATGTAACCTTTGAATATTACATTTCTTTAACATCTTCCAACCACAGCAGCAAATCTTTTTAGTAGAAAGCTTTCAAAGATTTATAACCGCTATTCGACAAGTGTGTTATTCTTTTTCAAACTCATGCTTTAACACACCTCGAATCTCTTCTATGGTTTCTTTTTCCAGATCTGTTCTTCGCTCTAATTCTTCGGGTGTTAGCTCTAATACACTGCGGGCAGTATCGCATCCTATACGCCTTAACTCATCTATTATCCAGGCTTCAATTTCATCGCTAAATTCTTCAAGATCGATATCAAACTCTTCAACATCACCTTCGTTATCGCGATAAACATCTATCTCAAAACCTGTTAGCTCGCAGGCTAGTTTAATGTTTACTCCTCTACGTCCAATAGCAAGTGAAACCTGGTCAGGCTTTAGATACACGCTTGCGTGTTTACTTTCCTGGTCTATGTCCATGCTGGTAATCTTAGCCGGAGTGAGAGATCTTTGAATTAAAAGATTAATATTATTTGTCCAGTTAATGACGTCTATGTTTTCATTTTTTAGCTCGCGAACAATACCATGAATACGGCTACCCTTCATACCTACGCAAGCACCTACAGGGTCTATTCTGTCATCAAAACTTTCAACGGCTACTTTAGCTCGTTCACCCGGATCCCTTACAATTTTTCGAACAACAATCAGGCCATCAAAGATCTCAGGAACTTCAATCTCCAGCAGTTTCGAAAGAAACTTAGGACTGGTTCGGCTTAAAATAATAACAGGATTATTATTTTTTAAATCAACCCTTTCTACCACTGCACGTATACTTTCACCCTTCTTAAAAAAATCACTAGGTATTTGTTCCGATTTTGGTAATATTAATTCGCTTCCATCTTCATCCAGCAACAACACTTCCTTTTTCCAAACCTGGTATACCTCAGCACTAATTATTTCACCTACACGTTCACCGTATTTTTTAACCAACACATTTTTTTTCAGATCACTGATACGGCTGGCCAGTGTTTGCTTTGCAGCTAATATAGCACGACGGCCAAAGTCGTATATATTTACTTCTTCGTATAGTTCTTCACCCACTTCAAAATCCGGTTCTATTTTTGTTGCGTCGCTGTAGGCTATCTCAGCAAGCGGGTCCATCACTTCTCCGTCTTCCACAATCATTCGACGACGAATAATTTCAAGGTCACCTTTTTCGGCATTTACAATCACGTCAAAGTTTTCGTCGCTGGTAAACTTCTTGCGTAACAGCGTTTTAAAAACGTCCTCCACCACTTTCATTAAAGTAGGACGGTCAATATTTTCCGCGTCCTTAAACTCCTGGAACGCTTCAATTAAGTTGATACTTGCCATAGTAGATATATATTAGAATTTCACAGTCCTTTTTGTACGAACGGATTTTTTAAAATTCAACCTGTACAACTGTTTTTTTAATATTGCTGAATGGAATAACAAATTGCTTTGTTTCTGCTTTTTTACCTTTGCCTGTCGTCTGCTCCATTAATATGTCTGTTTCGGTAACTTCTAATAGTTTTCCTTCTTTCTCGGTGTCATCAATAAAAATGGCTAACACTTTTCGCCCTATATTTTTTATATATTGACGATGCGTTTTTAAAGGCTCATCTACACCGGGAGAGGATATCTCAAGGGAAAAAATACCTTCATGAAACAATGCCTTTTCCTCTATTAGTGCGTATAGTTTACGATTGTAACGTACGCACTTTTCTATTGACATTCCTGCATCGCTGTCAATAAAAATTTTAATATTATTAGTAGGCTTCACTTTAATTGAAACCAAAAAATCTTCGGATTGCCCTTCAAGCAAAATATTGAGCATATTCTCAACTTCTGCAATAATTGTTTCATTAACCATGTAAAAAAGGAGAAGGGAACGATTTTCGTTCCCTTCAGTTGTTTCATTTTCCAATGCAAATGTATGTGAAAGCAAATATATAAACCAAATC
>JALYZZ010000238.1 GCA_030948675.1 Bacteroidota bacterium
GCTTATTTCCTGCAATGAAAAGTCAGGCAAAGACACTATTGCCAGTAGCAACAGTTCAGCATCAAATACCACCGACGACCGGAAACAAATGGAGGCAAACAGCGAGCAGGTTTACAGGGCGATTGAAACCGGCAATTTCACCGGAATTGATACCACAATGGCTCCAGACATCATTGAACATTCCGGGCCCCATGGTGAAATAAAAGGACGCGACAGTGTGATAGCTTCCCTGAAACAGATTAGTGTAATGAACAAAAACGTGAAGGTGGAAACCCTGGCAAGAAGTTACGATCCTGCAACGGGATACATTTTTTCTATGGTTAGAAGAACAGGAACAACTGTGACACCGATGGACGGAATGCCTGCCAACACCCCTTATGATGTTACAGCAGTAGACGTTGTAAAAGTGAAAGATGGTAAAGCAACAGAGCATTGGGGTTATGTAGATCCAAACGCAATGATGAAAATGATGGGTAAGCAACCAGGGGAGAAAAAGTAAATAATACAGAAGGCCCAGGCTTTTCAATTTATCGCGCCGTTGATGTTCTTCATCAGCGGCGTTTTTGCATATCTAAGCATTCTCTTTTTAGTTGGGTGATCGGCACGATCACGGAAAAAATAGATGGAATTCATCTTGTCAATATCGTCCAATCTGCACGCGAACTAAATGCATTTCTCAGAACTAAACGATTACTGGTTAGCTTGTTTACGTTGTAAGTATTTTGGGTGCGACTAGTAGTGTTAGTTTTAAAGATGCCATTAATGTAAGTGTAGGTACCCGTTTCGTTATAAGGGTTGACTCCATCAAAATAGCTGAAGCTGTATTGGCTCGCTGTAAAATTTACTGTGTCATACGTGCCAGTCTGACTAACAGCCTTAGCTTTTCCGGCATCTAAAACATTGTCTGTCTTCTATCTTTTGGTCGCTGTTGCTGTTCTTCAACAACTGCATTTTAATTGGTTGCATTTGCAGATAAAAAATACAGTTAAAGGAGTTTAATGAACAACAACGGCAAAAAGCCATTGGGAAACAGAAAAAATACAATAAAAAGGCTGAAATTCAATTGCTTCAATGCTATTTATAGCTTTCGTTGCGTCATGCTTATTTACATGACGTTCACTGAGTGCAACTGCAAAGGAGTTATTTGTATTTATAATAAAACAGATAATTAAAAAAGTAAAGAGGATTTTCATTTAATTTATTTTTATAATTATTGAATGCTCTTAAAACGTTCACTTTAAAATAAAGCTGTTAATATGTTTCATTTCACAATAGTTTTTAAAGTTATTTCTGTTTACAAGGTTGAGTGTCATTCTTTGTTGCTAAAGCGATCAACCTAAAAGAATTTAAAAGTAGCAATTAATAGAATAAAAAATATTAATGCTAATAGTACATTAATACCAAAACCTAACAATACTGATTTTATTTTAGCCCTCTCTTGTTTTGTTATTAAAGCAAGTATGACCGGGCTTATCGCTAACAACAAAGAGAAAGCTAACATTCTACTGAAAATCAATAGTGAAAGACCCGGTACAAGTAATCCCAATAAAAACCACAAGAGATTGAAGTTGCGTTTACCTTCACCCTTGTAATAATCTGCCACTGTACCATCGGGATGCTTTTTAAGATAATGCTTCATTTTCATCTGCAAAACCTTTAATGATAACTTTTCAAAAAAACTAAGTTTTTTTCCCGTTACAACACTTACATCACCTGGAGACAATTTTATAAATTCACTTGTCATTATTTCATTTAACACAAAAGATGAAGATGATACTGAAGGTGTAATCCCCTTGCTAAAGGAGATTGCATAAGATTTATTTATTGGTGAAATCAGGGTAATTGCCAAAATTAAAGAGATGAAAAGTTTCATTTTTGAAAATTTGAATGTTTGCGATAATCTTTGCTATATATAATTCAAAAACTAATCATCAACTACTTCTTTTCGCTTTGCTATTTGTCTATAACTAAATCTTCCTATAAAAGCAGCGATAATGGAGGGTAGCGCCCTCCAAAAATAGAAAGCAAATTCAATGGGTAAGAGATTGTGGCTGCCCGTATAAACAAATCCCTCTATTATAGAAGTTAATGGAAAAATTAAAATAAGACATATTCCTGCAAGCCATGGGGTAAGGTTATAAACATATCCGGCAACAAAACCAGTGATTACAAAAAGGGCTTTTGCCAGCAGGGTATAGTTATTTCCAAAGAAAGAGGAATAGTAATATTCTCCTTTTATTGGTGCCGGTACATGCTGAACTAAACTGCAAAAAAGAATTATTATTAATCCTGTAATAGAGAGAAGGAGATATTTAATTCCTTTTGAAGTCATATTTCTCAGTTTATATGCTTGTATTTTTTCTTAGAATTCTACCTAATTATTCTAGGCTCTAGACATTTTAGAATATCCCACTCCTTCTGCTCTGTTAACTTGTTTGCTGCTTTTTGTCTAATGGTTTTATGAACCTTGATTGAGCACAAGAAAAAAAGATTATAATAAGAATCAGAAGCGCAGGTATTTGCGAAAGCACTTCCCATAAAAGCCTCTTTTGTTTTACATATAAATAATTACGATATTTAAATTACTTTTTTAGATTTACAAATTGTACTATCATTCAGTTTTATAAGAAAGAAAACAGCTATTAGCTGCAGTTACAATAAAGTAACTAAATGCATTTCAAGTAACTTTTTTAACTGCTGGTACACCCGCTTTTATTTCCCCTTTGATCACGGTTTTTAGTTGCTCGACGAGCCTCGGTGTTACGATAGCTCCATGTACTTCCTCCGCATGTATTGCAGCTTGTTTTAGTAATTCTTCATCGTTCTGTGCATAAATAACAGTGTTGCAGTCGAAGCCGGCGCTGGAGCAGTGAAATGTTTTCATGGTTTGTTGTTTTTAAAATTAGTATTTATGTTCGGGCTAAATCCACTTCTTTCAATTCAGATAAACCAGTATCAAAAGATACACAGAGAAAAAAAATTATTAGCTGGTGCTTGTAATTAATTGCATAAAACTTTCTTTTGATAATTCATGTGTTTTGCTTTTAAAGTATTACAAAAATTGATGAAAATTACATTAACTGAAATAACGTAAGCAGTGTAATCAATATAGCTAAGATTAAAATAATAATTACAGTTGCTTTTATAAAGCCTCTTTCTCTCTTTATCCAGCCTGAAGAAAAAATAATAGTGAGAATTGAACAGGCAAGGGTTAGGTAGGTAATTATTGCAATGTTCCTGAAAAAGGGAGGAAAATAGGTCAGGAACGACTGCACACCATCTTTGTTTGCAACAGTTGTATTACTAGTCACTATCGCCCAAATGACCTGTGTATACAATGCAAAAGCAAATGTGGTTAAAGTAATGACAATGGAGACTGTGTCTCTTTTTTTTGCTGCAATCATACTGTAAATTTTTATTATAGCCTTCCTTCAAACATTATCAATTTGGGGCAGATAACTTTATAAGGAGCAGTTGCCTGTAATGATAAAGCATGACGCTGTGAATAGTATGAGATATTAAAAAATGAATTAGTGCAACCTCTTCAATTACTTCCAGTGTTTATTTAAAAAAATCCGTTCGATTAATATTTTTAAGATTTGTATTTTGGGCTACTGCTTTTTTTTAATCTGCCTGTTATATCAACTTGCCTTATAATCCTTCTTCAGGCTTGTTTGTAAAATTGTGTTTTTTCCACGTGTTTCTAAGCCGGGCTCCTATAAAACTCCCGCAACAGGCTGCAAGAACTGCGGCTATAATAATTGGCAGATCGTATTTTAAAAAAGCCGTGAAATAACCTGAAAACGCTACGCTGATACCAATAAGAACATATACTGGACTTGCTATCCAAAGCCCCCATCTCCAGGATTTTTTAGGCGAAACAAATCCGAAGATCAGACCTATTATTGCGAAAACAATCCCGATAACTATATATTGCAAGGTAGGTAGCTTTTAAATTTAATTGAATATGTAAAACTGTCCTCCCAAACCATCAACTGATTTCACAGAATTACTTAATAGGATTAAAAGGAGCGGCCTTTTCATCAACAGAGGTTACCTGCTGAGAGGTTATTTTCCAATCATTATTTTTCTTTGCCAGGGTAAGACTTATCGTGCTTTCACTTGTATCTCCTTTTGACCCACCTTTACTTCCGTCCGGCGTGTTGTAGTCCTCATTTACCATGTTTTTTGCCTGTATTACAACCAAAGCGACTGCAGGAGCTAGAAAATGAACATCGACTGTGTGATATTTGGCAGTTTCATATTTAAACATCATGTTGCTAAAAGCCTGTATCCCTTTAACGATATCTGCCCTGTTTTTCCAGTACATACCTACCGGATTTACCAAAACAGCCTTTGAGTCATATATATCGTACTGTCCGGTATAGGAGTAATCATGGGCATTCCATGCATCTTCCATTTTTTGTATAACTGAACGTACCTGTTTTTCGTCGCTGGAAGTTTGGCCGCAAACGATAGAAAAGATCAATACAGTGCAAAACAATAGAGCTAGAGATTTCATGAGAGATATATTTAGAAGTTAAGATTTAATGGTATATTATACTAAGAGCGTCTAAAACCGGATGATTGTTGGTAATTAAACTTTTTAAAAAACTTAGCTCCGCCTACGGAAGAGTTATTAAGAGTTGAAGAGGAAGGAAAGTAATTATATTAAAACGTTCTCTCGTAAAAAATCAACTCAACTGTCTTACAAAATTCTCCTGATTCCACTCTATCTGAACACGATCAATTTTATTCTGTTCGTTTAAATGAAAGATGAAAATATGATCACTGTCAAAGTGCTTTCCTTTATTTTCAATACCCGCAAAGTCTTTTACCTGTGTTCCTGATATCAAGACCTGGCACCGTATTCTATCTCCTTCCGAAACAATAGCATCTACAGTGTTGTCTATATCCGGAAAGCATTCGATTAGTAAGCTCCATAAATTTTTTCCCAGCTCTCCAATTTTTCCTTTTCCGTTTTCTCCTAGCGGCTTAAAATATACTTCACCTTCCGGATCGCAAAAGCTAAGCATGAGCGGTACGTCTTTTTTCTGGTAAGCAAACATGAAATGAACGCAGGCATTTTTCATTTCTATCATGTGAGATTGTTGCAGTACATTTTCCATAATCGTTGTTTTAGATGTTTATTAAACTACTAATACCTTTTAACAGCGGATTGTAAAAAAGCCGCTCTTTAAAAAAATGAGGTAGATAAATAAGTTTATGTTTTCTTAGCTGGGGTTTCGCAAACTGCTGGCGTCAAAATGGTTTTCCTGCTCCTCAATTTTTCCATCACTATTTATGGTAAACCTATCTGCTACCCTAAGGGTGACGGCCGGATTTGCTAAGGTTATTTCAGCTTCAGTAATTATTCCCGTTAAGGTTTCATTTATATATGATCGAGAATATTTATTCTTACACCTCTTAAAGCCGGCTCTAATGGCTTCCACCACTCTGCTTCTACCAATTCCTTACCCTTTATAGGATTATCAACTCCGCCAGCCACAAGAGGAGCACGTAGTACAATACTTTCATCATACGGAATGGCAGAAAAGTTTTGCGTACTTAAAGCCTGAAAATATCTTTCAACAACATGCTTAAGTTGTCCTTTTCTGGCTGAAGAATCAAGTTGTTTTCCGGCAGTCATCTTTTACTGTTTTTGGTTTGATAGACACTTTTTTTATCATCGTCATTTGATATCGTAAAGCTATTACGCCCTTTTGCACAAGGGTTGTAAAAAAGCGACATAGTAGAAAATTGTTGTAAATTGTTGGAGTTATCCGAAAAGCATGTATTATCAGAAGTTTGCACCACGGCAGGAGCTTATGACCTATATAGAATGCTATTATGTATGGGAAAGCGACCAGGAAGACCTGTTTCCTTTAAAAGTCGAATCTCCTCCTCCTGCTTTTACTTCTATTGTATTTAATTATGGAGATGAATACTTTGTCTCATCATCTTTTAATAAGGAACAAAACGTACCAAGGCAATTTATAGTTGGTCAACAAACGCAAAGTTATACCTTAAAACTACCAGGTAAAATAGGGATGGCGGGCATTGTATTTAAGCCTACAGGAATTGCGGCCCTGCTAAAGGTGCCCATGTTTGTACTAACGGGAGAGCGCATCGATTTAAGTGTTTTTGTTCCTTCGGAGAAAGTGGAAGCTACAGCTTGGGAAATAGTGAACGCAGCAAGCGTACAGCAAAAAGTTCTCTTATTGGAAAACTTTATTTATTCCTTTTATGCAGAAAATAAACCGGTACCGGATGTAATTGACAGGGCAGCCAATCTGATAGTAGAAAAACATGGTCTGATAAATATTAATGAGCTATGCAAGGAATTATTTATTTCGCGAAGGAGTTTTGAAAGAAAGTTCTTACTGAAAGTAGGATTAAGTGCTAAGTATTATGCCCGCTTGAGACGTATTGGTTATATCTGCGTGCAGATAGCGGGTAAGAAAGAGGTCAATTGGCAGGAATTATATTATAGAGGAGACTTTTGCGATCAGTCACATTTTATAAAAGATTTTACAGAATTTACCGGACGTTTTCCCGGTGATTACTTAGCCACTAACAAGGAACTAATTCACCATTTAAAATAAGCGTTGCGCAGCAAATTGACCAGTCCGGTAGTATTTGCTGATCCTTATCTTTATCGCTCCAAAACTAATCCTTGCCATATTCTTTTTTGCCGCTGTTGCCTATTCGAACTTTCCGAAGATTCTTACAACCGGCACTTTGATTAAAGAATGAAAAGTAATAAATTACTTACATGATCGCCCATGTTATTGAATACTTCAACAGCGTTTGTAAAATGCCTGAAGAATTGGTTACTGATCTTGAAAGGCTGGTAGTAATAAAAGATCTTAAAAAAGATGAATACTTGCTTAAAGCTGGCAAAGCTTCTAAAGCATTCGCTATCAAAATGTCAACTGTAGCAATAATTATTGTTGTTGGTTGTACCCTATGGTTTTCTCTTCCAATGTTCGCTTTAAAGAGCTGGAAACCGAAGCATGAAAGGAATAGTACACGAGGAGACATGCAGAAAGCAAAAAGATTAGGTGTTTTTGTAAAAGAGTTACATTATAGTGTGGATGGTTTCAAAGAACCTTTAAACTTAAAAGTATTCATAGAAAAAGGTTTTAAGTATGGTAAGTATGGGGATGAAAGTGATTCTACAGAAATAAAACCTTTAACTACCAGTTATTATCCTTATTCGATTTGTTTGAATAATAACCCTAAAGAGGACATATATATCAGGATGAGAGAAGACCAGGAATTTAAATTTCAAAGTGCAAAACAATATATGGAAAGGCCTGTTCTTTATACCACCATTGTTTATGAAATTCTTCAATCAGGAAAGGTAGTGGGTGAATTAAAAGTTTGGGAATAAACAAATTTAAAAAACCTCTATTATCCATTCATTTTCAACAAATTTCAACTTCATTTTATGCAATATCAATTACCTCTCCACATGTTGTACCATTGGGAAGCATCTACACCAAATAAAGTGTATTTACGGCAACCTATTGATGACGTATGGCATACCTGGACCTGGAAACAAACAGGTGAAGAAGTAAGGAAAATGGCTGCTGCACTAAAAGAAATGAATTTACCTGTTAACAGTAAAATTGCTTTACTATCAAAAAATTGTGCTCGTTGGATTATTCCCTGCCGCTGTTTATGTTCTTAACAAGGAACACCAACAAGGGCAAAACAGCACCTTGCTCGGCTGTGTTTGCAGGTTAAGAACACCTGCAAAGGCGAAAAATGGCTGGATGCTGTCGTTGGTGTTGTTATCAACAACTGGAGCGCTGGTAACACAGCTTTATTGCTATGCTGTCTTTGCCCACGCTACAGCTGCAGCTGACAACACCTTGTAATGGCGCAGCTGCAAGGAACACCAACACGGGCAAAAAAAGGCACTGCTGCAGGAA
>JALYZZ010000700.1 GCA_030948675.1 Bacteroidota bacterium
CCGATAAAGACGGAAAGATTATACGCGCCTATTTGACCCCTCCCCAGGGTAATTATATGGACTATTTTGACCAGTTGTATAAAGCAATACGGTTTAACGAAGCACTGCCCGTAACTGCGCAGCAAGGACTAGACGTTATTAAAATGATTGAAGCAGCAATAGAAAGTAATAAAGCGGAAAAGGTTATAGCATGTTGACATCAGAAGTAGAGAATATAAAAATAACAACGGTTCTATTACTTCGTCAACACATCACTTTCATGAGTTAACAGTGCCAGTTTATCTTTCCGTAGAATTTGGATGACGGCAGCTCTTCCAATAATCAATTATTTGTTTTAGCTGGCGTTGGATACCGTCGTAAGTATTTTCTTTTACAAAAAAACCTTGTACACTTAAGTCAAACGCCTCAGACACTGCTTTTGCATCAGCACTGGTAGAAAGAAATATAAAAGGAATAGCCTTCTTGCGTAAAAACTCATTTTGCTGAATCTCTGACTTCAACTGCAATCCGTTCATAATGGGCAGATTCACGTCCGACAAAATAATAAACGGTTGCTCATCATTATTTAGTAAATAGTCCAAAGCTTTTTGCCCGTTATCAAATATTGAAACCGTGTTTTTTACTCCCAGTGCATGCAGGGCATCTTTTATAAATTCCTGGTCGTCTACATCGTCTTCAACAAGTAGTATTGGGCCAATTTTCAAAATATTCTGATTAAGTTAAGTTAGGAATTGGGTTGATAAAATGAATAGGATCCAGAGCGAGCTAGTTAAGTTTCATCTCGTAGAGCAGCGGCCATTTCTTACCGGTGATATATAATGAGTTTTTTGTGCTGTCAAACGCAATTCCATTTAATACCAGTCCATCGTCTTTATTTACGTGTTTTCCGGATTTTTCCAATAAGCCAGAAAGATCAATTTTGCCTGTAATATGGCCATTTGAAGGATCTATTTTTACAATATAATTAGTAAGATAAATATTTGAAAAAACAGCGCCGTTAACATACTCTAACTCATTCAAGTTACCAACCGGACCATTATTATCAGAAACGCCAACTATTCTCAAAAGTTTAAACGTTTCAGGGTCTACAAAATACAGGTTGCTGTCTCCCGTGCTGATGATTAATTCTTTTCCATTGTGCGTAATTCCCCAACCTTCGCGGTCCCAAGTAAATTCTTTTATCTTTTTAAATGTTTTTGCCTCGTACACATACACCACATGACTTTGCCAGGTCAGTTCATAAATTTTATCATTCAGCATCGTGATTCCTTCACCAAACACCGATGGGTTGATGGAGACGGATTGTTGTGCTTTACCGTTTTTTATGTCAACTTTCATCAATTTACTTTGTCCTTCCAAACCGGTTCCTTCATACAAACTGTTGTTTTGCCAAATTAGCCCCTGCGTGTAAGAGGATGTATCGTGTGGGTAACTGGCAACGATGTTATAATTGATATTAGCTGGAGGAGCAATAGTAGCTGACGGTGTTTCTATGCTGTTGTCATTAGTGGTATTATTGTTTTTGCATGCAGCAAAAAATAACAGCAACGACATATATGGCAGAAGTCTTTTCATATTCGATGGTCTTGAAACAAAAGTATGCAAGATGAGGAATGAGTTCCGTTAAAAATAACTTTAGAACTATTCTTTTTAATTAGTATAGTTGATTTGTCATAATCTAATTGATTAAGAATCAAAGGCCGGATGAGAAACCCGCTTTTGATATGTAAAAGTGGTGTAATTGTACGCATTACTCTTTATACTTATTTGCCGGTAATATGTATTTATGATTTCCATCTAAAGACGTTTCCTTTTTCTGCTCTGCCACCATTAGTAAGATCTCCCGTTTGTCCTGACTAATATGCTATTTACCGACAATTAAAATGAATGGTATCATTTTTGACTTTTCCGGCTAAATATTAATAATGAAAAAAAATTTTATCATACTTTCTTTTTGTTTCGTGTGTGTTATTAATGCAGATGCTCAACGATTAAAAGGTTTTATTGGCAAAATGACGAAAGACACTTCTTCTGGTTCATCTGTAACTAAGGTGCTAAATGCAATGCCTGCTTTCAGTAAAGATTCTTTGTCGTCTAATACTATTGCAAGTGGGCTAAAGGAAGCTTTAGAGGTTGGTACAGAAAGGGGCACTGCTAAGCTATCTTCAGTTAATGGTTTTTTTAGAAATGCTGCTTTAAAAATCCTGATGCCACCGGAGGCGCTGAAGGTTGAGTCTAAGCTACGAGCATTGGGCCTGGGTAACCAGGTAGATAATGCTATATTAAGCATGAATAGAGCCGCGGAAGATGCCAGTAAAAGTGCTGCACCAATCTTTATCAGTGCCATCAGGCAAATGAGTATACAAGATGCAGTAGGCATTTTAAAGGGCGGCGATTTTGCTGCTACAAACTATTTAAAAGGCAAAACCACTGCTAGTCTTACTGAAGCATTTCGCCCGGTAATAGAACAGTCGCTGGCAAAGGTTGGTGCAACTAAATATTGGAACACTATCTTTTCTACTTACAATACTTTTTCCACTCAAAAAGTCGATACTGATCTATCGGGTTATGTAACGGAAAAAGCTTTGACTGGTATTTTTCAGGAAGTATCTTTAGAGGAGCAAAAGATAAGAAAAGACCCTGCGGCACAAACGACAGCTTTGTTGAAAAAAGTTTTTGGCAGGTAGCAAGCGGAAACATGGATGACACCATTTACAGTTTGGGGTGAAGCACGGGCTTTTCTTCCATCTTCAATTAGTGTCATCCGTTTTCTAATTGATTATTCCCCCGGCTCCACGCTTTTTCAGGAAGGGTGTTAATAAAAGTTGATCCTTCGTTGAGGGTGCTTTAAGCTGTTATAAAACCTTTGTGTTTTTCTACTATTTTCTTACAAATAGATAAGCCTATCCCTGTTCCTTCAAATTCGTGGTAGGTATGTAGTCTTTTAAAAACCACAAGTATCTCTTCCACATACTTTGAGTCGAAGCCGACGCGATTGTCTGTGACGTAAATATTATAAAAAGTATTTTCGAATAGTTTTCGGTCGATGTGTGGGTTGAGATGATGGTAGGTGTTTGAAGGCCATTCATACCTGGCATTGTGTAGGTTTGAAATCAAATCCAACATAATGAGTTCTAAAAAGACAGTACCTATCGGTACACTTAAAACATTAGCGTCAATTGGCGTAGACAGCAATTTTAAAAAGTTGAGAATAATCATCTGAAAAAATTGTTGAACATCTTCAACGTTTATGTTTCAAATGTTAGTCTTTTTAACTACCCGGTAATTATTACAGTACTTTTTCTGTTCTTATGACTATCAGTCAGTTAGCTTCATTTTTTACTGTCAGTTTTACCTTTATTTCTATCTGGATTATATTTTGAATATCTCTTATAGATCTAAAAAATGAACAAACTAAACACAAGCAAAACTTGTGTTTGCCTAAAACAAAACGATTAACTATATATGAATTTGAATAACTATACTATCAAATCACAAGAGGTGATTCAGCGGGCGCAACAACTGGCTTTCAATAATGGCAATCCTACTATCGAAACGAATCATGCATTGAAGGCTTTGTTGGATGATGATGACAGTCCGATTGAGTTTCTATTGAAAAAAAATAATGTGAACGTGGCTTTTGTAAAAACGAAAGTTGAAGAGTCACTAAATAAACTCCCGAAGGTTTCGGGGACAGAGCCGGCGCAAAGCATTGGCCGCGAGTTAAATAACGCGCTCTTAAGAGCAAACAGTCTGCTTAAAGATTTTAAAGATGAGTTTGTAAGCGTTGAACACCTGCTGTTGGCTCTTATACAAAGCAATGACGATGTTGCGCGGTTACTGAAAGATGCCGGTGCAACCGAAAAAGGCGTGAGATCGGCTATTCTTGATCTGCGCAAAGGTGCTACCGTTAACTCTCAAACTTCTTCTCAACAATTTAATGCCCTACAGAAATATGCCCGCAACCTTAACGACATGGCGCGGGATGGAAAACTTGACCCGGTAATTGGTCGTGACGAGGAAATCAGGCGCACACTGCACATTTTGTCTCGCAGAGGTAAAAACAATCCAATACTGGTGGGCGAACCGGGCGTAGGTAAAACAGCCATTGCTGAAGGCCTGGCTCATAGGATTGTAAACGGCGACGTACCTGAAAATTTAAAGAGCAAAATTATTTTCGCGCTCGATATGGGTCAACTAATTGCAGGCGCAAAATATAAGGGTGAATTTGAGGAGCGTTTGAAAAGTGTGGTAAAAGAAGTGGCCGAGAGTGACGGTGAGATTATTCTCTTTATTGACGAAATACATACCCTTGTAGGGGCCGGAGGCGGTGAAGGTGCAATGGACGCCGCTAACATATTAAAGCCAGCTTTAGCAAGAGGTGAGCTTCGTGCCATAGGTGCCACTACTCTTGCTGAATACCAAAAATATTTTGAGAAAGACAAAGCGCTGGAACGTAGATTTCAAAAAGTGATGATCGACGAGCCGAGTATTGATGACGCTGTATCTATCTTACGAGGTCTTAAAGACAGGTATGAAACGCATCATCATGTCCGCATAAAAGACGAAGCAATTATTGCAGCAGTAGAGTTATCAAGCCGTTACATCACCGATCGTTTTTTGCCGGACAAAGCCATTGACCTGATAGACGAAAGTGCTGCAAAGCTGCGACTTGAAATGAATAGCATGCCTGAAGAGCTGGATGAACTGGAGCGAAAAATCCGCCAGTTGGAAATAGAGCGCGAGGCAATCAAAAGGGAGAATGACGAGGATAAGTTGAAACAACTTTCTTTAGATATTAGTACATTAAGCCTTGAACGGGATACGCTGAAGGCTAAATGGCAGCAGGAGAAAGAAGTGGTTGAAAAGATACAAACTGCCAAATCGGAAATAGAAAATTTAAAACACGTCGCTGAGCAAGCTGAGCGGAATGGCGAATATGGAAGAGTGGCAGAAATAAGATATGGTAAAGTGCAGGAGCAGGAGCGAATAATTGCTGAATACTCTGAAAAGCTGAATGAAATCAGTGAAAATAAGCGTTTGCTAAAGGAAGAGGTGGATGCAGAAGACATTGCAGAGAATGTAGCTAAGGCAACTGGCATACCTGTTATTAAAATGGTACAGAGTGAAAGAGAAAAGCTGCTGCACCTTGAAGAAGAATTGCATAAAAGGGTAGTAGGCCAGGACGAAGCGATAGAAGCTGTGTCAGATGCCATTCGCAGAAGTCGGGCGGGGCTGCAGGATCCTAAAAAACCAATCGGCTCTTTTATCTTCCTTGGTACAACCGGTGTTGGTAAGACCGAGCTTGCAAAGGCGTTAGCAGATTACCTGTTCGATGACGAAACCATGATGACCAGGATAGATATGAGCGAATACCAGGAAAAGCACACTGTTAGCCGCCTGGTTGGTGCGCCTCCGGGATACGTGGGATATGACGAAGGTGGTCAGTTAACCGAAGCTGTTCGTCGCAAACCATATAGTGTCGTTTTGTTCGATGAAATTGAAAAGGCGCATCCTGATGTGTTTAACGTGTTGTTACAGGTGTTAGACGATGGTCGTTTAACCGATAATAAGGGGCGTACGGTCAATTTTAAGAATACGATTATTATCATGACTAGCAATATGGGTAGCCAGATTATTCAGGAAGCATTTGAAAACGTCGACGAATTTAACCAGGAAGAAGTCGTAGAGCAAGCAAAAGAAGATGTAATGAACCTGCTGAAGCAAACCATTCGTCCTGAGTTTCTTAACAGGATAGATGAGGTGATTATGTTTCAGCCGCTAATGCGAAAAGAGATCAAAGGCATCATCAAAATACAACTTGAAAATCTGAAAAAACTGGTTGAGCAAAGCTCAGGTATACAACTAAACTTCAGCGATTATGCTTTAGACTACCTGGCTCAAAATGGATACAATCCTCAATTTGGTGCGCGTCCTTTAAAAAGGTTGATTCAAAAGGAAGTGGTTAATCCGCTAAGTAAAAAAATCTTAGCAGGTGACATCGACAAAACAAAACCAGTATTGGTGGATGTGTTTGACGGAATGGTAGTATTCAGGAATGCCGAAGTTGAGTTAGCTTAAAGCACTACATACAATAAAAGTCCCTTGTAATTGATCGCAAGGGACTTTTTTTATTTTAGCTGGTAGGAAAGGGTAGGGGGTTGACGAATGTATCAGAATGGGCCAGCACAACGACTAATAGTTTCTTATACCGCACTTGTGCAGACTGAAATAATAGGCAATTAAATACACAAATGTTTCATTGTATAAGAAGTCAAAAAAATTACTCTATTATTAAACAGTTGTAAATGATATGGCAGGAGGTTTGTACTTTTAATGCAAGATGCTAAGAACATTTAAACAAGATTGGTGCAGCATGGATTGAACCAATATTTTTATTGGCAGAAGATGATAAACCTGACTATTTATTATTTGTACAAGCATTACAAAAAATATTTTCTGGTTATAAAATCTCAAGCGCAAAATGCAGGCTGAGTGCATAGCCAATCCTAAGAATACAGCTTTGCCCAATATTATTTTTTTCCCCAATATTGCTATGAAGAATGGTTTAGTATGTTTGAAGTTTGCTAAGGAAAATAAGCGATTTTCTGAGATAGCTGTTGTCATCTATTCAAAATCTCATGTATAAAGCATATAAATTGTTTTAAGTAAATTAGCATTATATGGATAACGCCATGAATTTTAAAAAAAACGTAGCGGAAAAGTTTAGCTGTAAATCTCCAATGTTATTCTCTATACCGTTAGACGTGTATTCTGATGAGGTGGAAAAGCACCGGGACAGAGAGTCATTTTTAAAGATTCAAAAACTTGCCAAGAAGTGTGAACAGTTGCGTGAAAAGTTTTACTCTTATGCCCAGAGTCATTCCGCAAGGATGGAAAAAACCAGGTTTTTAGTATTGCGGACAATAGAAGTAACCAATAATATTAGAGGAAGAAGAGTTGAAGAGTAGCGACAAGAAACAACAAATTGTGATTTATACTATTTCAATTTTTCTCGAAGTTCCTGGGAAATGATTTTTAGTTCATTTTTCACTGGTGCCATAATGCTCGGTTTTGTAATAAAACCTACTGCCCCCAGCTTTTTTACTTCGTCTTTATCTTCTGCAAGCTTACATGCAGTATAAATAATAACTGGCCTATTCTTCAAATTGTCATTATGCTTTATAAATGAAAGGCTATCTCATTTACTACCTCTATAAACATTTCTTTATTACCTGCGTCATCATCAACTATTCAGCAATAAAAGTTTTGGACATGTAGAATCGACTTGGTAACAATATTCAGATCTGAGACGGGCCTGTTTTTAATAGGCTTACATCAAAAAATAAAAATAATGTTTTTTCTCTCTAAATAAAGATCTAGCTTGATGTGGTATCATACTGAAAAATGAATAACCGTGGCGAAACGAACTATTTTTGATATAATTGTAAAGCGATGTTTTGAACAATCATCTTCTTATAAATAGAAATCATCTTAAAAAAATTAATAGGGCTGTTTTTAATGTTTTAAAAATCAATAATGCGAGAGAAATAATACATGCCAGATTATAACATAGAAAACGATTCGCAAACCTGTCATCAATCAAAACCTTTCCCCATAGTTGCAATAGGAGCTTCTGCAGGTGGATTGGAAGCAGTTACTGAATTGTTGCAAAACGTGGCCGGTAATACGGGGATGGCATTTGTATATATCCAACATCTTGATCGTAATTGCGAAAGCGCGCTTGTGCCCATTTTACAACGGGCTACAGAAATGAAAGTGTCGGTTGTTACAGAAGGAATGATTATAGAACAGGATCATTTATATGTTATTCCCCCTGATACCGATATGACGATAGATGGCCATGTTTTCACGCTTGCCAAGAGAGCGCATGCACCGATTCAACATTCCCCGGTTAATCTTTTTTTTATTTCACTTGCAAAAAAGAAAAGAGAGGGAGTTATCGGCATCATACTTTCGGGCACAGCCTCAGATGGTGCACTTGGCATGAAAGCGATAAAAGAAGCCGGAGGTATCACCTTTGCCCATGACGAAAGTGCGCAGTTTCTTAGCATGTCGAAGTCTTCTATAGGCGAGGGTATTGCAGATGCAGTTTTGTCACCTATGCAAATGGGTCAGGAGCTAACCAGGTTAAGTAAAAATAGTTCGCTGCTAACCCTCATTCCGTCAGGAGATGATGAAGAAGACCCACAGCGGGAGAGTGAATTGGAGACAACGCACGTAGAACCTGAGGATGTAAAAAAAATATTGCGCGTAATAAGAACCGTTACCGGAGTTGACTTTACCCATTACAAACAAAATACTATTCGCCGCCGCATCATGAGGCGAATGCTGTTGCACCGGCTAAATACCTTGCCCGAATATTTTGACTTTTTAAAGAAAAATGCCCACGAAGCAAACTTGCTTTACCAGGATTTGTTAATAAACATAACGCATTTCTTCCGGGACATTGAAGCAACAGATTACCTGAAAAAGGAAATACTGCCCGAACTGCTTAAGACCAAATCTGCCAATAATCCCCTTCGTATATGGGTGCCTGCATGTGCCACCGGCGAAGAGGGTTATTCACTTGCGATAATGCTTTGTGAGCTTATTGGTGAAGACCCTTTTTACAAGTCATTCCAGATTTTTGCTACCGATCTAAGCGAGGCAGCTATTGCAAAAGCAAGAGTCGGTATATACAGCATTGCCGACGTTGCAAATCTCTCGGAAAAAAGACTGGAAACTTTCTTCACTAAAATTGATGGTCAATTTCGCATTAACAAGCGTATAAAAGACTCGTGTGTTTTTGCTGCGCACAATCTTTTAAAAGATCCTCCATTCTCTCGGGTGGACCTTATTAGTTGCTGCAATGTGCTTATCTATCTTAATACCGTTTTGCAGCGAAAGCTAATGGCCAACTTTCATTATGCACTAAATAAAAA
>JALYZZ010000265.1 GCA_030948675.1 Bacteroidota bacterium
GCGTGAAAGTAAAATCCTGGTTTAGAAAAGCAAATTCACGCGTAGAATCCAATCCCAGCGAAGCTTTTAGCCATGGAAACAAATAACGATGCAGGCACATAAATGTTGAAACCGGGTTGCCGGGAAACGCAAACACCAGCGTATTGTTTTCATGTTCTCCAAACCAAAATGGTTTACCCGGCCGTTGCTGCACTTTATGAAAAAGTTTTTTTACTGAAGCCGTTTCAAGCGCTTGCGGAATGAAATCAAACTTACCCATAGATATTCCACCGCTCAAAATAATAACATCATATTCTTCGAGACACTGAGAAATAAGTTTTACAGTTTTGCCGGAGTCATCGGCAATATGTTTCAGATCAGCCTTGAGGCCATATTTTTCTAATGCTGCGCGCACCATGTAATTATTAGATCTCCTGATTTGAAAAGGCCCGGGGGAATCTTCAACATCTACCAGCTCATCACCGGATGATATAATAACAACATTTGGTAATTTTTTTACGGCCAGCATTTCCAATCCTACGGAAGCGGCCATTCCTACAGTTGCCGGCGTTATTAATTTGTTTGCGTGGGCAACAACTTCATTTTGCTTTTTATCGCTGCCTTTTAAATGAACACTTTGGCCTTTCACTATTTGCGTAGAAGTAATCGTGGCGAAGCCATTTTCTATAACAACATCTTCATAACGGATAACCGTATCCGCAGATCGCGGTAAGGCAGCGCCAGTCATAATCTCAATACATTCGCCGGGTTCATTTATTTCAATTGATTTATCTCCGGCCGCCTGTGTTCCTGCAATTTTAAATTGCCTGTTTCTTTTTTCAAAAGAAGAAAAATTAATCGCTATTCCATCCATTGTTACCCTGTTAAATGGAGGAAGATCCCGATCGGCTATTATATCTTTTGCAAGAACTCTTCCTAAACAATTTTCGAAAGAAATTTCTTCAATGCCGAAATCTTTAACCCTTGATTGAATTATTTTTTCTGCTTCTTCAACGGTTATCATTGTTCTTATTTAAAGAAAATTTTAAATACATATTTTTTATCGAAACAACCTGCTGATAAGAAGGTTTAAGAAAACGGGCTATCAATAAATATTTTTAATTATTTTTTGCTTTTGAACTAGCCACCAATCGTAGCCATCGACTCATGCACTGGCGCACTTTCATGCCTTGCTTTCTCAGCTGCCCAACCGTCAAGATATCTGTGAGCCACTGCATCAAGAATTACTTTTTGCAAATAGTTATCATCTTTCCCCTCGCGCATAATATCTTTTAAATTTAATACGCCACCACCGTAAAGACATGTGTTCATTTCGCCCTGCGGTGTAATTCTTATGCGGTTACAGGTGCCACAGAAAGACCGGCTGTAAGCTGCGATAATACCAATGGTCCCTTTATGTCCCGGAATGCGATAATTGTAAGAAGTGGAAAAAGGCGGGTCGGGTATTTTTTCAATACCCGGAAAGGTTTCTTTTATGTGATTTAAAATTCTGACATGGTCCCATGCTAAACTATTTAAGTGAATGCCTTCACCATTGAAAGGCATTTCTTCAATAAAACGAACACCTACAGGCATTGTTTTGGTTAACGTTACTAACGGTATGATGTCTTCAATATTCTTTTCGGCCATCACAACGGCGTTCAATTTTGTTTCAATACCATGCAGCAGCAAGGCGTCCAACGTTGCCAACACCGCAGGTAATTCATCGCGCCGTGTAATAGCAGCAAAACGCTGTCGGTCTAAAGTATCAATGCTGAGATTTACGGAATGAATACCAATTTTTTTCAGCTCGGGAACGAGGGGCGCAGTTAATACTCCGTTTGTTGTAATAGTAATTTGCTTTATTTCATCAATCTTTGAAAGGGAATCAAGAAACTGCATAATATCTTTTCTTATAAAAGGTTCGCCACCGGTGATGCGAACTTTTTCGATACCCATTTTTGCAAGAAGTGTACACAAATAAAGCATTTCTTCGTAGGTAAACAATTCTTTTTTGGGTATCCAATTCAAGCCTTCCGAAGGCATACAATAAAAACAGCGCAGGTTACACTTGTCAGTAACTGCTAATCTTAAATAATTAATTTGCCTGCCGTGATTATCTGTCAACATTTCCGCTCTTTTCCTTATGTAATTTAAATAAGATATTTCAGGAATGCATGAATCTTATTGCGTGCATTTCAAATTCCGTATTCTCTGTAAGCAATAAAGCATTATACACCCTTATTACCGGTCTGACCTTCCGTCCTGACCTGAGCCGTCAGTACTGCAGGTCGGACGGCGATGGCTAGACACCAAATCTGAGCGACCCGCAGTAGGCGGTGTCTCTACTAACCACAAGCAGCAA
>JALYZZ010000278.1 GCA_030948675.1 Bacteroidota bacterium
GCTTATGGTGACCTTGATTATAGTGTAATGGACGAACTGCCCCCCGGTAGAAAACCAGTGACGACAGTACATAGAAATGAGATGTACAGGGTGAAAGTAATGGACTTTATCAGGTCTGAGATAGGCAGAGGGAGACAAGCATATATAATTTTTCCCCTGATAGAAGAAAGTGACAAACTGGATTACGAAAACCTGATGGACGGCTATGAACACGTAAAGGCTTTTTTTCCAGAACCAAGGTATTGGATTAGCATGCTACACGGAAGGCAACCGGCAGATATAAAAGAGGCCAACATGAAGCGGTTCGTAAAGGGAGATACGCATATTATGGTAAGCACCACGGTTATAGAAGTAGGTGTAAATGTGCCTAATGCTTCTATCATGGTTATAGAAAATGCCGAGAAGTTCGGACTGTCACAGCTTCATCAATTACGCGGACGGGTGGGCCGCGGAAGCGAAAGGAGCTATTGCATACTTTTAACAGGTAATAAACTAAACAATGACGCCCGCGAACGCATTAAAACAATGTGCGAGACAAATGACGGGTTTAAGATTGCAGAAAAAGACCTGGAACTGAGAGGCCCGGGAGATATTGAAGGCACAAGGCAAAGCGGGGTATTAAACTTTAAATTGGCAAATCTCGTAAATGACAAAGAAATTCTTGAGAAAGCAAAAAAAGAGGCTGAGCATTTACTACTTAAAGACGAGGAGCTTGCTTCGGCTGAAAATTTGATAATAAAGAACTACCTGTTGCTTCAAAAAGGGAAAACGGTTTGGAGCAAAATTTCGTAACACCATCGTTGTTCAATACAAGCACTTCATCAACTACCAAAGTTCAACTGCCAGATATATTACTCATTTTTTAATGGTAACTTTTAAAAAAAAATTACAGGATTGAAAAGAATAACTCCGATTGCTTTTTTGCTTGCTATTCTTTGTAGCAATACGGCAATTTTTAGTCAGTATGCTAACCTTGAATTTATCGAGAATAAGGGTCAATGGGACAAAAAGGTTAGATTTAAAGGAACAATGAATGACGGGGCTTTTTTTCTCGAGGAAAAAGGCTTTAGAGTGGTACTGCGCAAATCAGAGGATATTCAACAATTACACAACCTGATGCATGGCCTTTCTATGAATAATTCAACGTCTAATTCCCGGCAGGCCAACATTACACCCGAACTTAATGGGTCATCGAATAACGGTACAGAAGGTAAAGCCAGGGATGGAGTGACAGTGCATTCTCATGCGTATGATGTTCAATTTGTTAATGCAAGCATTCCGGTTATTGCAGGAGATAAAGCATTACAAACATTCAACAACTATTTTATAGGAAATGATTCATCCAAATGGAAGGGCAACTGTAAAATTTTTCAGGCGGTAAATTATCAAAACATTTATCCCGGCATCGATAGCCGGTATTATACAAATGAAGGCCAGTTAAAGTACGATTTGATTGTGCAACCTGGTGCCGACTACTCTACAATAATAATGAAGTACGATGGTGTGGATGCGCTCGAAGTAAAAAATGAACAATTGGTTATAAAAACCTCTGTGGGAGAAGTACGTGAAATGGCACCTTATGCTTTCCAGGTAATTAACGGGCAAAAGAAAGAGGTAGTATGCAGATTTAAAGTAGTTGGAAAAACAGTTCATTTTGTTGTAGAGAACTATGTAAAAACTGCTGCTTTAATCATTGATCCTGTTTTAATTTTTTCAACTTTTACAGGCAGTACGGCCGACAACTGGGGCTATACTGCAACTTATGGTCCAGACGGAAGTTTTTATGCTGGCGGAATTGTTTTTAGTACCGGTTTCCCAACCAGTCCAGGGGCATTTTCAACTACTTACGGCGGCGGTGTTAGTGAAGGCGAAGGTGGCGGATACGATATTGGGATAATGAAATTTAGCCCTAACGGCTCTAACCGGGTATATGCAACTTACCTTGGTGGCTCGGGCAATGAACAGCCTCATAGCCTGGTAGTAGATCCGCAGGGAAATCTGGTAATAGCAGGCAGGTCAGATTCGCAAAATTATCCTGTAAAAGTTTCCGACAAGCCTGCTGGCCAATACGATATTATTTTAACGAAGTTAGACGCTACCGGAAGTAACCTTATCGGATCGAGAACGATTGGCGGCAGCGGCAATGATGGCGTAAATATCCGGGCAAAATATTCTGCTCCCTATGGCACAGAAAGTATTCGCAGAAACTATGGCGACGATGCCAGAAGTGAGGTAATACTTGACAAAAGCGGAAATATTTGGCTTGCTTCAAACACGCAGTCTACTAATTTCCCTGTTACCGCCGATGCTTTTCAAAAAACTTCTGCTGGTGCACAGGATGCAGTTATTATCAAAGCCAGCTCCGACCTTAGCACGGTTATCTATAGCACACTATTAGGGGGAAATGATAATGATGCAGCTTTTGTTTTGGCAATAAATCCAACAAATAACAACATTTACGTAGGGGGAAACACAGTTAGCACTGATTTTCCGGGGGATAAAAGCAATGTGTTGTATTCTACCTTTCAGGGAGGCGAAACAGATGGATTTGTTTCAATACTATCTTCTGATGGCAAAAGTCTGATAAAGACAAGTTATATGGGTACTCAAGGGAGTGACATGCTCTACGGCATTCAGTTCGACAAATTCTCCTATCCATACATTATGGGTACCACAAACGGAAGCTGGCCGGTAATTAATGCACCCTTTTCGCAACCATCAGGCAAACAATTTATTGCTAAGCTCAAGCCCGATTTGTCGGCATTTGAATATTCAACCGTTTTCGGAACCGCCGCTACAGATCCAAACATTTCGCCTGTCGCTTTTTTAGTCGACAGGTGCGAAAATGTATACGTTTCGGGCTGGGGTGGCTCTACTGATGTAAAGGCAAATTATAAAAATGCAGGTACAAACGGCTTACCTGTGACACCTGATGCTATACAAAAAAATACAGACAACAGCGATTTTTACTTTTTTGTGCTTGAAAGAAATGCCAGCAGCCAATTGTATGGAAGTTTTTTTGGCCAAAGCGGGGGTTTTGGCGAGCATGTAGACGGTGGAACGAGTCGTTTTGACAAAAATGGAATTATTTATCAGGCAATCTGTGCGAATTGCGAGCTTGGTGCCACCTTCCCTACTACACCTGGTGTATGGTCGCCATCAAACGGTTCTAAAGGATGTAATCTTGCGGCGGTAAAAATAGCTTTTAACCTTGCAGGAGTTGCGGGTAGTGTAAGATCTTCGATCGAAGGGAAAATAAATGATTCTTCGGGTTGCGTGCCACTAACAGTGGATTTTATTGATACACTTGCTGAGGGAAAAAGATATGAATGGAATTTTGGAGATGGTTCTCCCAATGTACAGACTACCACGGCTTCTATCAGCCATACTTTTAATGCGGTCGGAAGTTATAGAGTTAGGCTTACTTCTATAGACAGCTCCAAATGCAATATTGCAGATACCGCTTATACTACTATCCGGGTAAGAACAGACAAAGGGATACTTAGTTTTACTCCAAAAAAACTACTGCCATGCGACTCTTTTAATTATCAATTCAACAATAACTCTTATGTATCACCTGCTGGCCGCACATTTGCTAAAAATTCCTTTCGGTGGGAGTTTGGAGACAAAACCGCACCTGTAATAGCAGGATTAGAGACCCTAAGGCATAGCTTTCCGGCACCAGGAGTGTACAAGGTGAAGCTGGTACTTAGTGACACAAACTTTTGTAACGGCCCCGATTCAATAGAGGTCAGTCTCCGGATAGCTACAAATGTTAAGGCAGATTTTCAAACACCATCCACAGGATGCGCCCCTTATACTGCAAAATTTGATAATACTTCTTCTGGTGGCCAAAACTTCTATTGGACATTTGGAGATGAATCAACCTCAAACGAGGTAAGCCCAACGCATCTCTATGCTACTCCGGGTACTTATTTTGTGAAATTAAAGGCAGTAGACTCTAGCACTTGCAACCTGATGGACTCTACTAATTTTACAATTGTTGTAAGCGGAAAACCGACAGCTTCATTTGTATTTACGCCAGATCCACCTCAGGAAAATACGTCCGTTCAATTCACCAACAATTCTATCAACGCGACACATTATATCTGGAAGTTTGGAGACGGGGACAGTCTGCTTACAAGATCTTCATCACCGATAAATCACGTGTATAACGAAACGAAATTGTTCAATGCGTGCCTGGTAGCCCTAAATAATGCTGGTTGCCCTGATACTGCATGTCATTCTCTGCAGGCGCGCATTGTGCCATTGCTCGACGTACCCAACGCTTTTACTCCCAACGGCGACGGAGTAAACGATAAAGTATTTGTAAGAGGTTTTGGCATTAACCGGATGAACTGGCACATTTATAATCGGTGGGGAGTACTGGTG
>JALYZZ010000321.1 GCA_030948675.1 Bacteroidota bacterium
TCATGACTACTTTAAAGAAAATGATCAATAACAGCAATAATAAGGGAGCCGACCCTTACCTGAAATTTAGAACATTTTGGTCAATGATCCATGGATTGATTTCAATTAATATGATGGGAAAAGGAGACGCGGTTAACGAATTAAATACAATGGTTTTAAATGATTTTTTGATAGGGTTTATCGCAGGAATAAAGGGTTAACCTTTTTTTTGTTCGACATTCCTAACGGTGTTAGTATTATTAATAGCGATAAAAAAATAAAAAATGGAACTAATAAATGCACTTAACTGGAGATACGCAGTTAAAAGAATGAACGGGCAAAAAGTACCAAACGAAAAGATACAAACCATATTAGAAGCTACTAGCTTATCTGCTTCGTCAATGGGTTTGCAGCCATACAAAATTTTTGTAATTGAAAATGAAACGTTACGAGAAAAACTGCTTCCTGCAGTATTTAACCAACCTCAGATAATGGAAGCTTCTCACGTACTTGTATTTGCTGCTTACAAAGACGTTACCGAAAAAGATGTATCAGCGTACCTCGACCGAATTGCTGATGTGAGAAATGTTTCGCTGGAAAGCCTCGAAGGTTTTAAAGATTCTCTGCTAAGCATTGTTTACAACAGGACTAAAGAGCAGAAACATCAATGGGCAGCAAGGCAAGCTTATATCGCTTTTGGAACTGCGATAACCGCTGCTGCTATAGAAGCAGTAGATGCAACACCGATGGAAGGATTTAACCCTGCACAGGTAGACGAGATACTGCATTTAGATAAGCAAGGTTTAACAAGCGTAACCATACTTGCACTGGGTTACCGAGACACCGCAAACGACAAACTTGCGGCGGCAAAAAAAGATCGTAAAGAAAAAAGAGAGCTGATTGAAGAACTGGTCTAATCAATTGAAATAAAACTTTTATAAAATCTAAAATTAAAACAATGTCAACTAACAAGTGGTCTTTAGACACTACCCATAGCGAATTAGGATTTAAAATCAAGCACTTGATGATCTCTAATGTTTCAGGCGGTTTTACAACATTTGATGTTAAAACCGAAACTTCATCTGACGACTTCAGTGATGCAAAAGTTGTAGCAACCGTAGATGTGGCGTCAATAAATACAAATAACAGTCAGCGGGACAACCATTTAAAAAATGCTGATTTTTTTGATGCTGACACTCATCCGAACCTAATTTTCAAATCAACAAAAGTTGAAAAGTTAGATAGAGAAAACTTCAACCTTTATGGAGATCTTACAATTAAAGACACTACCAAACCAGTGAAACTTGCCGTAGAATTTAATGGTATTGCAAAAGATCCGTGGGGAAATATAAAAGCAGGCTTTACTGTAAATGGAAAAATTAATCGCAAAGATTTTGGAATAACCTACAACGCAGTAATGGAAACCGGTGGCGTAATGCTGGGTGAAGAAGTGAAAATTAACGCAGACATACAACTCGCAAAACAGGTATAAGCTTTTAAGTTGTTGGTATAATAACCATTACAACCACCAGCGACCGCTGCAGATAAGGAAATAAAAATAGTAGTGCTTCAGCCAACGCCTACAGAAAATGTAACCAGGTAAAGGTGACTTTTTCGTAGGCGTTGCCTTTTTTACGACAAACTAAACACTTTACTTACCGGCATTTTTGTTATATCAGCATACTCTAGTTTTACCTTCCAATCTAACATTTCGAATGCCCGATCTTTTTTAAACAATAACAACTCAAATCCCTTTCCCTGTTGCACAAATAATAATGCACCATCCCCAAGCAAAAACATTAGCTCTGTGTCAATGACCGTGGTTGATGTATAAATTCTTCCGTTATCTCTTTTTACCGTCACTTTTGCTGAAAACAAAAATCCCCGGAAATTGAAGCGGATTAAAAACTTTTGCATGCTTTGATAATTTAATAGCGAGGCTATTTCATAACGACCGAATTACCGGTAAAGTATGCAACATTGCTCTTTTCAACAATTTGAAATCAGCTTTTCAAATAATTAAAAAGCCGGCTGAGCAGCCGGTTTTTTACAAGTAGTGTTATTTAAAGCCCTTATTTAGCTTAAAAAGGTTGCATATGGCAAGGTTTACCTTTTTGTGGTCCCCCACCTTCTTCATTTCGTTTACAGGCCGGCGGTAATTTTTTATAGCTGTCAGGCTCTGCCTTTATATTATCTGCGTCGAAACCGGCATTTGCAAAAGCAGTTTGAATATAGTTAACTGTTACACGATCGGGCCAATACTGTATACGTG
>JALYZZ010000705.1 GCA_030948675.1 Bacteroidota bacterium
GATTTAAACACAATGATTATTGGCATTAACCAACCTACCCGTATTCGCACCGTTACAGTAATGCCCGGAGATATTGTTTTAGGCAAACAAGGTATTGTAAGTTTTATTCCACCGCACCTTGCAGAAAAAGTCGTAAAAACTTCTGAGATAGTTCGTCTGAGAGACATGTTTGGGCACCTGCGACTGAGAGAGGGAAAATATTCTGCCGGGCAAATTGACGCGAAATGGAGCGATGATATTGAAAAAGATTTTTCAAAATGGTTAAACGACCACATCAACGACCTGCCCGTTCCTAAAGAACAGATACAGGAATTGCTTAAAGACCGAACATGGTGATACGTGTGAGTAGTGAGTAGTTAGTGGTGAGTAAACACCATCTTGCACTGACAACTCACGTCTAACCACTCACACTTCATAACTCGTAACTCTCACCCCTATTCAAAAGCAAAAAACCTACTCATGTTAAATTCAAGAAGATCGTTTTTATCTAAAACTACACTTGCAGCAGCCCTTGCGCCTTTAGCACCAATAACGTCTTTTGGTAAGGGCCTTGAAACAGCAATAGAACGAACCCCAATATCGTCCCCACCTTCAGACTTGAAAATTACCGAAATAAAATGCGGGTATTCAGGTGGAGGTCTGTTTGTAAAAATACACACCAACCAAGGCATTTGGGGTTGTGGCGAGGGCGTAGATGCTGTCACAGGCACCTATTACCTGATTAAGCGAATTAGCGCTCAGTTAAAAGATAAAAGCCCGCTAAACCCTAATCGGCTTGCAGAAGAGCTGCGAAAAGGCAATTTTTTTGGCGGCGCACAGTCGGGTATGTACGTGGCTGTTTTGTCTGCTATTGAAACTGCTTTATGGGATTTAACGGGAAAGGCGCTAGGCTTACCGATTTATCAACTATTAGGAGGCAAATTTCGGGATAAGGTGCGTGTGTATTGCGATACAGAGTTGTACACAAAAAACAACCCGGAACCGCAGGACTATGCAAAAGCTGCATTAGACGCTGTAAAAAGAGGATACACGGCAGTGAAATTTGATATTGATGAGGCTACAGATCCAAATAAATACGACAAGTATAACTGGACGGCAAGCAATGCAGAACTTGAAAGAATGTATGACGCCATAGCTGCGGTGCGCAAAGCTGTTGGCCCTCACATAGACATCTGCGTGGATATGCATGGCCGCTACGATGCCACTACAGGAAGACGAGTGGCAAAAATGATGGAGCCCTTAAGTCTTATGTGGCTTGAGGAACCTGTTCCAGCAGATAATATTGATATTTATAAGACGATTACGCAGGAAACGAGCACTCCTATTTGTGCTGGCGAAAACTTTTACCTTGCTTATGGCTACACACGCCTTTTGTCAGAAGGAGGCATTGATATCGTAATGCCTGACTTGCAAAAATGCGGTGGCCTTGGCGAAGGGCAGCGCATTGCCAACCTTGCCAACTTGTACTATGTGCCCTTCTCACCACATATGGTAGGTTCTTTTGTTGGGGCTATGGCTACCGCACACGTTTGCGCGTCTGTTCCAAACTTTCACATCCTCGAGTGGCAAACGCTCAGTGATACCGAGCCTAAATGGAAAGAGATTGTGACATACGACAAACCATTTATCGAAAAAGGATTTATGGTTGTTTCAGACAAGCCAGGCATAGGTGTAGAAATTAATGAAGAAGGATTGAAAAAGTATGCAACTCCAAATGTGCCTTTCTTTGTATAAATAATGTATTGCAATACCTATTTTAACACCCTTAAAAGTCAAAAATGAAATTATACAAAACCAGGAAAGGGATCGTTTTACAGAATGAGGCGGATTATTACTTAATAGACCAGGTAGACTGGGACGCGTATGTAAACGACGACCAACTTTATTCAAAGCTGAAGAAGATTGCCGCTGAGTCCAGTCCTGATTCCAATGGAGCGCAATTGATTGTTCCTGATTTGCAGGCTCCTATACAAAGCCAGGAAATATGGGCTTGTGGGGTTACTTATTATAAAAGTAAGGTTGGCAGACAAGAAGAATCCAAGGATGCGGGTGGGGCCGACTTTTATGCCCGGGTTTATGAAGCAGAACGCCCGGAGATATTTTTTAAAGCGACCGCTTATCGTACAGTCGGTCACGGAGAAAAGGTGGCTATACGTAAAGATTCAACATGGGATGTGCCGGAACCCGAATTAACTTTAGTAGTCACTTCTTCCGGAAAAATTGTTGGTTATACAATCGGCAACGACATGAGTTCGAGAAGTATTGAGGGTGAAAATCCATTGTACCTGCCGCAGGCAAAATCGTACGATGCAAGTGCGGCAATTGGTCCCTGCATTTTCGTAACAGAAGACCCATTGCCCGGTAATACACTTATTCAAATGCAGATATTGCGAGACGGAAATGCAGTGTTTGAAGGAGAAGTAGGCATCGACCAGATAAAAAGAAAGTTTACAGAACTCGTTTCATACTTATATCGTGAAACTTCCTTTCCATACGGTTGTTTTGTAATGACCGGAACAGGAATTGTACCTTCCAGTGATTTTACATTAAAAAAAGATGACGAAATCCGTATCACTATTCAGCCAATAGGCACATTAGTTAACACCGTAAAATAACATGACACTTACAGGAAAAAACATTATCGGAAATACGCTCTCACAGCAGGGGGCACTTACCTTTTACGCAGAAAACCCTTCTACCGGAAAAAAGCTTGAACCAGTATTTTACGAGGCATCTAAGGAGGAAATAAATGCAGCCATAGAGCAGGCGAGTAATGCTTTTGAGGAATATAGAAATAAAACGGGTGTAGAAAAGGCGGCTTTTTTAGAAGCAATAGCCGATGAATTGTTGACTATTGACAATTTGATTAGCCGGGCTAGTGAAGAAAGCGGTTTACCTGAGGCACGAATAACAGGTGAACGCGGCAGAACGGTTGGACAATTAAAACTGTTTGCAGAATTACTTCGCGAAGGCTCCTGGGTAGATGCACGGATTGACAATGCAGACCCGGACAGAAAGCCACTTGCAAAAGTGGATATACGCAGCATGCAAAAAGCATTAGGACCAGTTGGAGTTTTTGGAGCATCAAATTTTCCGTTGGCTTTTTCGGTAGCCGGTGGCGATACAGTATCTGCTTTAGCCGCTGGTTGCACGGTTGTTTTTAAAGCACATCCTGCTCACCCAGGCACCAGCGAGTTAGTGGGGCTGGCTATACAAAGAGCCGCAAAAAAAACGGGCATGCCCGATGGAACATTTTCAATGATAAATGGCAGAAGTTTCGAAGTCGGAATGGCCCTTGTTCGACATCCTTTTATCAAAGCGATCGGTTTCACCGGTTCCTTTGCCGGAGGAAAAGCACTGTTTGACGAAGCCGGTAAAAGACCAGAGCCGATACCCGTTTATGCTGAGATGGGCAGCACAAATCCTGTTTTTATTCTTCCACAAATTTTAAAAGAAAGAAGAGACAAGATTGCACAGGATGTAGCCGCATCAGTGGCATTGGGTGTAGGGCAGTTTTGTACAAACCCCGGGCTTATTTTCACTGAACAGTCTGATGATGAAATTGCATTCAGAAATAATTTGTCTACACAGATAAACACAATTGGCGCAGGTGTAATGCTTACTGCCGGCATTCAAAATAGTTTTTTAAAAGGCATCGAAAGATTAAAAAATGTTGCAGGTGTGGAAATATTAGCAACCGGCCAAAATGAAGGGGAAGGTGTAAGAGGAACAGTACATCTGCTGCATGCCACA
>JALYZZ010000360.1 GCA_030948675.1 Bacteroidota bacterium
AAGCAACATTTGATGAAGCTGTTGATAAAATTGGTGCAGATGTGAGGCTTTCTTCATCAGGTGGCAGTGCAACTGCCCTTACCCGCTATTTTAATCAGGCGTTTGAACTGATGGGCAAAGCAATTAAAAACCCAGCGTTCACAGAAGAGTCTTTTCAAAAAATAAAAACACAGACTCTTACAGGAATGAAATTACAGGAAAGAGATACAAAAGCTGTTTCAGCACGAGTGATTAGTGCGCTTGCTTATGGAAAGCAGCATCCATTAGGTGAATTTGAAACGGAAGAAAGTGTAAAAAATCTTACACTTGCCGATGTTAAACAAGACTATCAAAAGTACATCACACCTTCACGATCATACTTAACAATTATTGGGGATATCAAACCGGAAGTTGCGAAGCAATTAGCACAAAAAGTATTCGGCAATTTTAAGGGAAGTTCTTTAAAATTACCTTCTCTGGCAACTGTTTCTAATCCGGCAAAAACTGAAATAGATCTTGTGGATATGCCCAACGCAGTACAATCAGAAATCACGGTAGCTAACCTTGTTGAGCTAAAGATGAATAACCCTGATTATTTTCCTGTGTTACTCGCTAATCAAATTTTAGGCGGTGGTTTTGACAGCCGTTTATTTTCTAACCTGCGGGAAAAACATGGTTTCACTTACGGCGCTTATTCCAACATACAAGCGGGAAGATTCCAAAATTTATTTACTTCTGCGGCATCGGTAAGAACAGCTAAAACAGATAGTGCAGTTGTTGAATTTATAAGTGAGATTTCAAAACTGCGCAATGAAAAGGTATCTGACGAAGAATTGGCGAATGCTAAAGCCCTTTACAACGGCAACTTTGCTTTGCAGCTTGAAAATCCTGCGCGTACTGCTTCATTCGCAAGAAATATTCTAATTAATGATCTGCCTAAAGATTTCTATAAAACTTACCTGCAAAAGATAAATGCGGTAACGAAAGAAGACATTCAGAGAGTCGTGCAGAAATATTTTAACAGCAGCAATAATCGAATAGTTGTAGTAGGCAATGCTGCACAAATGCAGTCCGAACTTGCTAAGTTGAATTATCCAATTAAAATGTACGACAGGTTTGCAGATCCTGTTGTTGAAGGTCAAAAATCTGCCGCTGCTACAAATGTAAAAGCGACAGACGTCTTAAATAATTACATCACTGCTATCGGCGGTGCAGATGCGCTGAAAAAAGTCACTTCTATTTTTGCCACAATGAGCATGCAAATGCAGGGAATGAACCTGGCCGTGCAGGTAAAAAACATGTCGCCAAATATGGAAAGCATGACGATGTCGATGGGTGGAAATGTAGTAATGAAAACAAGTTTTAACGGCAAAACTGGCTACCAGCAACAGATGGGAAACAAAAAAGATTTGACCGAGGATGAAATCAAGGAAAAAAACCTGGTAACAGGTTTATTTGAGCAGCTTGATTATTTAAGCAATCCTGCTTTTAAAGCGGAGGTAAAAGGCACTGAAAAAGTAAATGGTTCTGATGCCTACAAATTGTTGATCACCTATCCAAACGGCTCAACAAAGACAGAATACTATGATATTGCAAGCAAGCTGTTAGTGAGAAAAGAAGAGGCTAAAACAGCTAATAACGTTACCGCCACAACTACTATGGATTTTGGTGATTACAAAAAAGTAGGTGCTATCAGTTATCCTTATTCACAAACGCTTACAATATCTGCAGGCGGTCAGCAGCAGGCATTGGAGATGAAGGCAAGTGAGGTTAAAATAAATGAAGGAGTTACCGCTGCAGATTTTCAATAAGATACCATTATAAAAGCTTAAAGAGGAAAGGAAAACCCTTTCCTCTTTTGCTTTTGGTATACTTTCTTCTGCTCGTTTAACTTTATCCTGATGATTATTTTACAGAGGTCATAAACCGCCAGGTTACTTTTCCTATTGTATTGGGCTTTCCTTTTGGTGCGTCGGATATGGTACCAGCCAGTGCCCCTGCCTTATTTATCTCAACCTTTATTTCACGAAAAGTATACTCCCCTTTTTCGTAGTTGAAGGTCTCGCCATCATCATCGTATAACATATACTTTGATGGCTTGCTTCCATAAAAACGGATTTCAAGATCGACTTTTTCGGCCGGTTTAGGCGCATGCAGCCTGGGAGCCATCATAGGCACAATGCCCCCATCTTTTACATATACCGGTATTTTGTTTAAGCCCGGTTCAACTGTCAACACTTCCCCGTCCCCGGCATACTCGCCAGTGTAGAAATCGTACCATTTGCCTTTTGGCAACACAACTTTCCTGGTTTTTTGCCCGGTAAATAAAGGCGCCACGAGAAGGTTCTCTCCGGCCATATATTGGTCTTTTATTTCTTTTGATACTGCCTCTGCATATGGATTTTCTTCAAGATTTGTTGATCCCGCTACCCTTTTCACTTCCGACGTAAATCCTGGTTCAAGATGCATTCCTCTAAAAGGCGGCGTTCCGTCAAAATGATATTTTGCAAATTCACTATACCAGTAGGGCATCATTTGAATGCGAAGCAATGCAAGCGCTTTTACCTGTTCAGCTACTTCTGTATAAGTCCACGGCTTCGCTCCGCTTGACCATGCATTAATCATAGCCATAGGTGAAAAGATAACTGTTTGAAAACGCCTTAACCATTCCTCAGCAGTTTTCGATGCTCTTACTTCCGGCGTCCATAACACTCCTGCAGTACCGCTGTTAATGAGGGCTGTAATAAAATCTTCATGGTTGTAATAATCATTGTAGATAACATAGGGAAATGAAACACCGCCCCCATTATTAGCACGCGCCAAACCCCAGGTTCGTTTGTTTTCCGAATGAAACATATCCATGCTATAGCGCATAACCAGCATGCCATATGTTTGGCGCATTTGTTCAGCACTTATTCCCGACGGGAAAGTGGCAACATCGGGCCACAGCCACTCGTCATGTCCATCTACCTCATCAATCTTATAACCACTTACGCCAATGCCCACCTGGCTTTTTTGCAACTGGCCGAAGAAAATTTTTCGCGCAGCGGGAATATTAAAGTCAGGCACTTCACCCACCCATACTGTGTGCGAAGCTGTATATGGTTTAATGGCATTGTAAAAGGGCGCAGACTTAGCGACGTAAGGGTTTATCCATAAATTTAAACGGATGCCCTGGTTAAGCATTTGTTTTACAAACTTCTCAGGCTGCGGATATCGTTGTTTATCCCATTCAAATGTGCCGGGATACGATTT
>JALYZZ010000376.1 GCA_030948675.1 Bacteroidota bacterium
CAGTAATGCCGACCCCGCTGTCGATATGTATAATGTCGATAACCCAATGAGTTTGGTCGGCTACTTAGGTCGCGAGCAATATGGTGACTTCCCTTTGCTGTATGGACAAAAATTTACTGCGCAACCGATAGATTATAAAGAAACTTCAACGAAGTATATCAAAGCAAATGGTCATTACATCGAGAACGGTAAGGATGGCCATTATGTATACGAGCCTGACAAAATGATGCTGTTTCCGCGTGTTTGGGATGCAAGTAACGACCAGGGACACGGCGATTATTACGCGCAGTTTTTGGGAATAGGTAAACAGCAAGACGGTTCTTATGAAAGAGACCCCGACTTTGGTGATAACATTAAATTCTTTCTTTCTTACCAGACTTACTGGATGTATTTCCGCTACTTCATGTGGAATTTTGCTGGCAAGCAAAACGATGTGCAGGGAGTTTGGAACGGTAACTTAAGAGATGGTAACTGGATCAGCGGTATTCCTTTTATTGACAATGCGCTGTACGGAGACCAAAGCTTAATGCCGGATAGCAGCAAAGAAAATAAAGCACACAACAAGCTTTTTTTACTGCCGTTCATTCTTGGAATTCTTGGCATTGTTTATCAAAACAGAACCGACAAGCATGATACCTTTATCGTTTTCCTTTTGTTCTTCTTTACCGGAATGGCTATTGTTTTATACCTGAACCAGGCTGGAAACCAGCCTCGTGAAAGGGACTATGCCTATGTTGGTTCTTTCTACGCTTTTGCTATATGGATAGGTTTAGGCGTGTTGCAGGTAAGAGAATGGCTAGCAAAATCTGTAAGCAGAAGTATTGCCACAAACCTGGCTATAGTGGTGTGTTTACTTGCTGTACCAATGCTGATGGCTGCACAGGAGTGGGACGATCATGACCGCAGCAAAAAAACTTTGGCAAGAGACCTGGCTAAAGATTACCTGGAAAGCTGCGCTCCCAATGCTATTCTTTTCTCTTTTGGCGACAACGACACTTATCCGCTTTGGTATGCGCAGGAGGTTGAGGGAATAAGACCAGATATACGGGTTATCAATTATAGTTTACTCGGTATTGACTGGTATATAAATCAGCTACGCTACAAGGTAAACCAAAGCGATCCTATTGATGTGATATGGACAGCAGACCAAATACAAGGCCGGAAGAGAGATTATATTAGGTATAATGATAAGTCTGGGTTGCCGGCTAATCAGTATTTTGACTTGTATGACTTGATGAAGAATTATGTGGGTAGCGACGATCCAAGTAAGATGGCTGCCGCAGGTGGAAACGATATGATCAATACCTTTCCTGTTAAAAAAGTGTCTGTTCCGGTAGATGTTAGTCTTGTAAAGAAAAATGGCACGGCAACACTTACCGACAGTGTGGTTAGTGAAGTAAGGTTTGAAATTCCTAAAACTACACTGATGAAAAATGATCTTGCTGTTCTAAACATCATCGCAGCAAACAAGTGGAAAAGACCTATCTATTTTACTTCGGCTTTTGACGAATTGGGCTTTGGTTCGTATTTGCGTAAAGACGGATTAAGCTATCGGCTTGTTCCGGTGATGAACCAGCAGGTAAATACAGACTGGATGACCGATAAGCTGATGAACAAATTTGCTTTCGGCAACGCAAACATACCCGGGGTTTACTTCGACGAAGAAAACCGTCGCCACCTCAATACGATCCGTACAGCTTATGCTGAACTAGCCTTTGACTTATCGGCGAAAGGCAGAAAAGAAGATGCACGTAAAGCGCTGGAAAAAGCAGACAAGATGATGTTGCAGGAGAACTTTCCCTATGGAATGATTAGCCGCGGCAATATGCACAACCGCAATAGTATGGCTTTTCTTGAAGCCTGTTATCGTTCTGACGATAAAGCTTTGGCAACTAAAGTGCTTAATTCTGTGAAAAAGGATTTGCAACAGCAGCTCAAGTTTTACAATTCACTTAGTGAAACGAAAGCAGAGTGGATGGCTTACGACAAAAAAACAGCACAGGATTATCTGCAGGGATTGAGCAGTATGGAACAAATGTTTTCGAACAAGCCTACTGCCCCGGAGACACGTGGCAATATTGTAAACCCGGTAGTGCCGGCAGATAGGGCTGACGCAACAAGCACCGACACTAATGCAGCTAAAAAGATGGCTCAATAACTAGTTCATCTTTAACATAAATAATCCCTGCCAGGCGTCAGTCTGGTGGGGATTATTTCTTTAAGACGAAAGGAGCATCTTACCATTATAGCGGAAAATGGAAAAAAATTTTAAACTTATCTTCACAGCCGCTTCTAAAGATCGCCTTGTTATGCAAGAAAATTGCTAATATCATTATAAATAAAACTGCTAATGAATTTTACAGATCAACTGGAAAAAATCTTTGTAACAGAGGAGGAAATCCCTAAAGAATTTGCACTTCCATCTGAGGTACATCAGCGAGCGTACTTGTGCAATGGTGAGCTGATTGAATGGGAGGGTGCGGTGCATGAAGTATACTCACCGGTATGTGTGCGTACACCAGAAGGTTTAAAAAGAAAACTAATAGGCACCTACCCGGTTTGTACTCAAAAGGAAGCCTTCGACGCACTAGATGCGGCGGTGGCTGCTTATAATAACGGTCGCGGCGAATGGCCAACCATTGGGGTTGCTGATCGCATTGCCTGCGTTGAGAATTTTACCAGGAAAATGATTGAGGAAAAAGACATTGTAGTCAAATTGATTATGTGGGAAATTGGTAAGTCTTATGCAGATTCGATAAAAGAATTTGATCGTACCGTTGAGTATATATATGCAACCATTGATGCACTTAAAGATATTGACAGAGACTCTTCCCGGTTTGAAATTGAGCAGGGCATAGTGGCACAAGTGCGTCGTTCTCCTCTCGGTGTTGTGCTGTGCATGGGCCCCTTCAATTATCCGTTGAATGAGACTTTTACCACGCTTATTCCTGCCATCATCATGGGCAACACGCTTTTATTTAAGCCTCCAAAACATGGTACTTTATTGCATTTTCCTTTGCTTGAAGCTTTCAAAAGTTGTTTTCCCAAAGGGGTAGTTAACACCATATATGGTCGTGGCA
>JALYZZ010000388.1 GCA_030948675.1 Bacteroidota bacterium
GGGTAAACAAACCATTAAGAATAAACACTGAGGCCAATCACAGTGCAACTCATCTGCTACATGCAGCACTAAGAGAGGTATTAGGAAAACATGTGGCACAAAAAGGCAGTCTGGTTAACAACGAGCACTTGCGCTTCGACTTCTCTCATTTTGCAAAAGTTACTGATGCAGAAATCTCAAAAATCGAATCGATCGTAAACGAAAAAATAAGAGAGAATTTGCCGGTTGTTATTAAAGAGATGAGTAAGGATGAGGCCGTAAACCTGGGGGCGATGGCACTGTTTGGCGAAAAATATGGCGATGTTGTTAGAGTAGTAATAATAGATCCCAAATACTCTATAGAACTGTGCGGTGGCACTCACGCAGGCAATACAGGTGAATTGGGATTTTTTAAAATCAAACATGAAACTGCTGTTGCTGCAGGCGTTAGAAGAATTGAAGCAGTTAGTGGAAAAGCTGCCGATGCATTTATTAATGAACTTTTTTCTGCTTTGCAGCAGATAAAAGAAGTGCTTAAGAATCCGAAAGATGTGCAAAAAGCGGTTGAAAGTCTGCAATCGGAAAATGCAGACTTGAAGAAAAAAATTGAGAGCACCGAGGCCAAACAACTGGTAGCGATACAATCGAAGTTATTGATGCAGGTGGAGCTGATAGATGGCATCAGCTTCCTGGGGCAAATAGTTGAATTAAGTAATGCAGACAGTGTAAAAAAACTATGCATAGCGCTAAAGCCGGCATTGCAAAATTATGTAGTGGTGTTAGCAGCAAAAGCTGATGGAAAAGCCCATGTAGCAATTATGCTGGATGATGCAGCCGCTGCAACCAAAAATCTTGAAGCGCCTAAAATAATCAAAGAATATGTTGCGCAGTTAATTGAAGGCGGCGGCGGCGGACAAAAATTGCTAGCAACCGCGGGAGGACAGAACGCTGACAATCTAAACCAGGTTATTGAGACAGTAAAAAGTTTATTGTGATTTTGGTTACACAGATCGATAAGCGTATTCAATTATACTGTGTTGATGGAGACGTACGAGGACGGGAAATATCCCGCTATTTGTCCTGCCTGGCAGGGTTGCTACCCGGAGGGAGATACCAAAGAAGAAGCTTTGGAAATGATAAAAGATGCGATTAAACTCCATATAGAAGAAAGGATTGAAAATGGAGAATTGCTTTACCAGGAAGTTTTTTCAAGTCAGGTACAAGTAGCTGATTGAAATGGAAGATTTAATATCTTAAAAAATAGCTTTTTTAATTATTCTACTTACTTCGAAACCTCTGCCCCGCACAGGTTTTTTCATTTTATACCGTGCCCTGCTTTGCCACTTATCATCTCTTCCGCCAGCACCCTTATCTCTATCAACCATTTCAGCGTATTTTCCTTTGCTAATGAAATAGGCAGCAAAAGCAAGCCTGGCTTAGGCTTCAGCAGAATATTTCTCGCTGGTTCATTACCGCTCATACATTTCTGGTGTCAACTATTCCCTGTTCATCCCATTATGCTCCTGCAAGCGTACCAGCCGATATACTTTTGATTCGTCAAAAAAAACTGACATCAATTATTAAAAAAAATAAAAAACAACATTATGAAAAAGTTATTCATCGCTGCTTTACTTACCATTACCCTTACTGCCAGCGCTTTTGCTACAGACACTAAAAAAGTAAACGCAATGGCAATTAGAAATTTTAATGTAGAGTTTACAAAAGCATCAAAAGTTACCTGGACTTCTACAGCAGATTATGTAAAAGCGACATTTGTGCTTGACAATGAAAAAATGGAAGCTTTCTACAATGGAGCCGGAGAAAAAATTGGAGCAAGCAAAGCAATTACAATAAATGATTTGCCAGTTAAGACAAAACGAGCATTGGCAAAAGACTTTGACGGCTATACAGTAAAAGAAGCTATTGAGTTTAGTACATCTGATGAGGTGAGCTATTACATTTCAGTACAAAACGAAAAAGAGTCTGTAATACTTAAAGTCAACAGTGTAAACGGGCTTACAAAGTACAAAATTACAAAAAGGTAATAGGCAAGCAACATCAATTCTAAAAGCTTTCGCAGTAGCGAAGGCTTTTTGTCTTTAGTCATGCAATTATATAATTCATGCTCAGGCAATGCTTATAATGTTTTCTAAATTAACACTTCCGAAAGTTTTCGTATTTCAAAATCTTTCTTACATTTGATGTACTAAAACTTTCGTAAACGAAAAAACTACAACATTATGAAGAATTGGATTAAGTATGTTATACCAGCACTGAGTGCAGTATTTTTAGGCACTACGGGTTTTGCTCAGGATAAAAAAGAGAAATTTGACAAAGACGAAGAAGGTAAGACACAGGAAATAGTTATCCGAAAAAAAGGAGGTAAAACCGATAAAATGACTATTGTAGTAGATGGCGATAATGTAACCATCAATGGAAAACCGGTCGATGAATTTAAAAATAATGATGTTACTATTCTAAGGAGAGACCGTTCGACAGTAGCACCAAGGGCGCAGTCCTTTTCAGGTCCTGGCGGTACATTTAACTCCGAAGATTTTGCACCAATGGCACCTGGAGCACCGAACAAAGCAATGCTCGGTGTAATGACTGCAAAGTCTGATGATGGAGTAAAAGTAACTGACGTAACCAAAGAAAGTGGTGCAGAAAAAGCAGGTTTAAAAAAAGATGATATCATTACCAAAGTTGGCAGCAAAGATGTAAAAGTGCCAGCCGACCTGATGGAAGCAATTGCAGAATACAAGCCTAAGGACAAGGTTGACATAACCTATAAACGTAATGGCAAGGAGAGTAAAACATCCGCAGTTTTGGGCGAAAACAAGCCTCGAGCTTTTGCTTACAATTTCAATAGGGACTTTAATTTTCAAATGCCGGAAGGAGTAATTCCACCAATGGAAAATTTCAATTTCAACTTTAATAGAAAGCCAAGAATTGGCATGCAAATACAAGACGTTGAAGAAGGAAAAGGAGTAGCTGTTAAGGATGTTGATGCCGATTCTCCTGCAGCAAAGGCAGGCATTAAGAATGGTGACGTGATTAACCAGGTGAATGGAAAAGATGTAGCAGGGGTAGATGAACTAAGAACTGCCCTAAAAGACGTAAAAGAAGGAGAAGCAATAAAACTTTCATTTAAACGCGATAAAAAAAATCAGACAGCAGAAATTAAGATCCCTAAAAGACTTAAAACCGCAGATTTATAAAAAGTAGTTCTATTTCATCAAAGCCGCTGCAGTTATGCAGCGGCTTTGATGTTTAAAGCACATCTTTACACCCTTTAAGCAAAGGCAATTGACGATAAAAGACATTTCGCTGCCTTATCAACAATTGCTGATGACACAGATTGTAACAAGGCTTAAACAAGCCTTTATCTGAATTCTAATACCTTTACACGGCAATTAGCAGTTGTTATATTTTTATTTATGGATGTAAGCGGAAAATACGAAGCCGTAATTGGTTTGGAGGTCCATGCACAATTACAAACGCAAAGTAAACTTTTTGCAGGCGACAACGCATTCTCAGGAGCTGAACCGAATACACACATAAGTCCAATTACTTTAGGACACCCCGGCACGCTTCCCAAAACTAATAGAAAAGCGGTTGAGTATGCAATTTTGATGGGTTTATCCTGTCACTGCAAAATAGAAAAGTACAATTATTTTGCTCGTAAGAATTATTTTTATCCCGACCTGCCAAAAGGTTACCAGGTATCTCAACATACTACACCTATTTGCAAAGGCGGCTATGTTTCCATTAAAACCAAGAATGGAAAAAAGCAAGTACAACTGAACCGTATTCATCTTGAAGAGGACGCAGGTAAGAGCATACATGATGCTGATGCTAACTATACATGTATAGACTTTAACAGAGCCGGTGTTCCGTTGATCGAAATTGTAACCGAGCCCGATATGCACTCGGCAGAAGAAGCATTTCAATATGTGACAGAAATACGAAAACTGGTACGATGGATTGGTGTCTGCGACGGAAATATGGAAGAAGGAAGTTTGCGATGCGATGCAAATGTTTCTGTAAGATTAAAAGGTGAAACCAGCCTGGGAACTAAGGTTGAAGTCAAAAATCTTAATTCAATACGCAATGTAAAAAAGGCTATTGAATTCGAAATTGAAAGAATGATCGCAATGATAGAAAAGGGCGAAGCCATAGTACAGCAAACAAGAAGTTTCAATGCGGATGATGATACCACTTTCGCTATTCGCGACAAAGAAGAAGCGAACGATTACCGATATTTTCCGGAGCCCGATCTTACTCCTTTTCGGCTAACAGAAGAATTTATAACGCGCTTAAAAGCAACACTGCCTGCGCTGCCAGAAGAACTATTTCCTAAATACTATCAGTTAGGGTTAAGTGAATATGACGCAAACCAATTGTGCGACGAAAAAGCTACCTCAGACTTTTTTAAGCAAGTTGTTGAACAATGCACCAACTACAAAGCAATTGTAAACTGGATGAATGGACCTTTGCGACAAGTATTAAATGAAAACAATATTTCATTTGCCCAACTTGCACTAACCCCAAAAACACTCGCGAGTCTTATTGCTATTATTGATGAAGGCAAAGTGAATTTCTCAGTTGCTTCGCTAAAAATTTTACCGGTATTATTGACAAATCCTGAAAAAGAACCTTTAAAGGTAGCGACAGAGCTAAACCTTTTACAGGTGAGCGAAAGTGCCGATATAGAGGCGTGGGTGATGGAGGTACTGGCAAAGATGCCCGAAAAAGTGGCAGAGTATAAAAAAGGAAAGAAAGGTTTAATTGGACTTTTTGTGGGCGAAATTAAAAAAACCAGCAAAGGCAAAGCCGATCCAAAAATTGCAACACAATTACTAGAGGAAAAATTGAAATAAATAAAAAGAAAAAATTGTTGTCAAAAAAAATGAAAAGAACAATATACTTCGTAGTGGCCGTCGCCCTTATTACAGCCTGCCAGCCAAAAAAACATGGAGCTTTCGTGATTAGTGGAGTTATAGAAAACGCGCGTGGAAAAAAACTATTATTGATGGAAACGCCCTACTCAAACACCCAGCCCGTCATCCTTGATTCGACTATTTTAAAAGATAAAGGGAGCTTCACACTAAGAGGAAGAGCAAATGAAGAAGGCATCTACCGGTTAACGATTGATAGCGGGCCAGATATTATTTTGATAAATGACAACAATAGTATTAAAGTGCATCTTGATGTGAATGATTATAGAAACTATACAGTGGAAGGCTCCCCTGCATCTGAGAGCTTACACACTTTATTCGAAAACTATCGCACGAAAGATTCGGCGATCCTTGCCACGTTTAAGGTCATAGATAGTCTAAAAACACTGCCCGGGCAAGATAGTGTTACACAAGTGCTGCAGCTTAAAAATGATCAGCAGGTTACAACGCTTAATAATTTGCTCACAGAGTTTATAAACAACTCCCCTAGTCCGGCTGCATCTTTATATGCGCTGGGTATAGCCAGCCAGACCATGCCTAATGAAGAGACGATAGCAATGGTAAATAGTGTTGCCAAAAGATTTCCGGATCATGCAGGGTTGGCTAAAATAAAAAGTTTGCTTGCAGTAAAAGCTGCGGCACCTGCAACTGCAGATAATACGAATAATACTTACGCCCTTTTAAACAAACAGGCCCCCGACTTAACGATGAACGATGTAAACGGTAAACCTGTCAGCATTAGCAGCTTTAAAGGAAAATATTTGTTGATAGACTTTTGGGCAAGCTGGTGCGGCCCTTGCCGTCAGGAGAACCCTAATGTAGTTGCTGCTTATAATCAATTTAAAAACAAGAACTTTACCATTTTAGGGGTGTCACTTGACCAGGATAAAGCAGCATGGCAAAAAGCAATAGCAAAAGACAATTTGAACTGGACACATATGAGTGACCTTAAACAGTGGGAAAGCGCCTCTGTACAAGCTTATGGTTTTGATGGAATACCTTTTAATGTATTGGTGGATCCTACCGGGAAAATTATTGCCAGTTCGCTGAGAGGAGAAGAACTTGTCAAGAAATTGAGTGAAGTATTGAAGTAAAAAGTAAGCTGTCTATTATCATCAAAATTGAAAAGAGGAGTTTCTTTTAAGAAACTCCTCTTTTCAATACAACCACCATAACTGCAGCAAACCAAATGTGTCTATTGGTTTAGTACAGGATTATTAAGCACCTCATCTTGAGGGATTGCAAAAGACAGTTTTGGATCGTTATATGGAAACGATTGTCCGGCAAAAAACAGATGGTTAGAGCCCCTTGTAATGGTAGCTTTGTTTCTCTTCATAGCCAGATATGATTTGCCCTCTCCCCATAACTCTATGCGGGTTTGAAGGTAAATCTCGTTCAACAACGCCTGTCCCGTCAAAAGAGTCAAATAAGTAATATCAGTTCTTCTTTGAGTGAGCAAGGTAGTTAAGGCTTGTTTAGCTGCAGTTTCATTTCCTACTCGGGCATTTGCCTCTGCATTCAACAGGTAAAATTCATCGGAGCGCATGTAAACAAGGTCAGTAACCACTGTCCGTTGTCCACCTGCTACACGTCCTGGATCAAAAAACTTGTTGCGTGGCTGTAGATTGCCAGTATTGGTACCGACTTGAAGAAACTGATTTTTTCTTACGTCTGTTGTAGGTATAGCATCGTACAAACCCTTGTCAATTAATTTTGGATCGCCTGCCCATGCATAACTATAAGT